>JAVEXH010000032.1:0-13217 GCA_034004175.1 Spirochaetia bacterium | reverse complement strand
TCCTCGCAGTTCAGGATGGGATTGTCATGATAGTACCGGGAGAAAGCCGATGCCAGATCGTACATGTGGGCAGCCACCAGGGCAGGATTGGATTCCGCACCCGCCTGTTCCACAATCTCAGGGTACTGGGCAATCCGGCGTACCAGTTCCCATTCCGCATCGCCTGCCAGAAGTTCCGGCCGCAGGGTTCCGCCAGGAGCCTTGCCTTCGCCTTTGTCGCGCTTGCGGAGCATACTTGAGATACGCGCTCCCATATATTGGATATACGGACCGGTATCGCCATTGAAGGACAATGAATCCTTTGGATTGAAGACCATGTCCTTGGCCGGCGTAGCCTGGGCCAGGTAATAATGAACTGCGCCGAGGGCTATCTTTTCCGCTATCTCCGCGGCATCGCCCATGGCTTCTTCCCTGCCCTTGGCCTGTATCTCTTCCAGGGCAATGTCCTTGAGGGATTCCAGGAGTGCGTCGGCATCGACGACAGTGCCTTCACGGGTCTTCATCCGCCCTTCCGGCAGGTTCACCATGCCGTATGAAAGGTGGAAGAGGTTCCTGGCCCAGTCATAGCCAAGGCGCTCGAGGATGTGGAATAACACCTTGAAATGGTACTGCTGCTCGTTGGCCACGACATAGACCAAGCGGTCGAAGGGCCAGTCGTTGTGCCGGTGGATAGCCAGACCAATATCCTGGGTCATGTAGATGGAGGTGCCATCCTTCCGGAGGAGTACTTTTTCTTCCAGCCCGATGGGCGACAGGTCTATGCGCACAGAGCCGTCTTCGGCCTTGAAGAAGGCTCCGTTTCCCAGACCCTTCATCACTTCTTCCTTGCCGGTAAGATAGATCTGGCTCTCGAAATAATATTTGTCAAAACTGATGCCCGTGCGCTCGTAAGTCTTGCGTATGCCACCTACTGCCCATTCATTCATGCGCTTCCAGAGGGCGATGACCTCGGGATCGCCCGCTTCCCATTTGACCAGCATTTCCTGGGCTTTTTCCTCTGCCAAGGGGTCGGCCTTCTTGAGCTCATTGAACTTCACGTAATAGTCGCCCACAAAATGATCAGGCTTCTTGCCCTCGTCCTCGGGGGTTCTGCCACCGCCGTAGGCCAGATACGACAGCATGGATTTGCAGATATGCACGCCCCGGTCATTGACCAGGTTGATCTTGAGTACTTCGGCACCGTTTTCCTTGAGTATCCGGGACGTGCTCTCACCGAGCACATCATTGCGCAGATGCCCAAGGTGAAGGGGCTTGTTGGTATTGGGGCTGGAGAATTCGATCATGATCCGGGTGCCGGCCAGGGAAGATGACTTTCCGTAGCCGCCTGCGGCTACCGAAGCCATCACCTCTTTGGAGGATGAAACCCGGTCCAGGAAGACATTCAAGTACGGACCGATGGCCTTGGGCGTGCCTGCCGGGGTGTCCGCGGCTGCCAGTTTATCGGCCAGCAGCTGGGCAATCTGGGGAGGACCCATGCGCAGAGGCTTGGACCAGGCAAACATCGGGAAACCTATGTCGCCCATATCCTGTTTTGGAGGTGTTTCAGAAACGATGGCAGAAACCGTTGCGGCTCCGGCATCCAGCCCTTTTTCGCACAATATATCGGCTATTCCGGCAGCGACTGCCGCCTTCCATGCTTCCCTGATCTGCTTCATGGGTACTCCCGAGCCACAATTTCGGCAAGACGGACTGCCATGGGCATCAGTCTTACCGGGCGGCACCGAGCCGCCATACGTTTACCAGGGGAGTGTATCCGAATATCATGGGTGTTTCAACGACTGTGTATCAGCTAGGCCTCGGCCTGACCGGCAAGAAGAGCCAGAAACTCGTCTTCTCCTATAACCGGTATGCCAAGCTCCATGGCCTTGCGGTTCTTGCCTGACCCCGATTTTGGATCATTGGTCACCAGATAGGACAGACCTTTGGCCACCGACGAACGGGTTGAACCCCCAAGGGCCTTTACCCTTGCCTCCGCCATGGATCGTTTCATGGAAAGCAGCTCGCCGGTAAAGCAGAAACTCTTGCCGCCGAGCGGGCCAGTCGCGGCATCAGCGGCACGGATACTCAAAGCTCCGGTAGCCAGGACCTTGTCCATGGCTTCGGAAAGCTCCCTGAGGCCATCCGAAATGACTCTGGCCGTGATCTCGCCAAAACCGTCGATGCCTGCAAGAACTTCAGGGGGAGCACTTCGCAACTTGTCCAGGGTGTCATAACCGGCTGCTGCCGCCTTCTCCACCATGAGCACGCCTATGCCTTCTATATCGAAACCGGCCACGAAGTCAGCCAGCGACACAGTATTCCTGCTCCACAGGTTCTGGATGACCTTCCTGGCACTGGTATCACCCATCCGCTCATACGTCGCAAGCTCTTCCGGCTCGAGGGTGTACAGATCGGCAATGGAGACCACTCTGCCGGAATCAAACAGGCGCCGGAGGATGGCAGGGCCGAACTCCATGATATTCAGCACAGACAACCATTTTTCAAGACGGTGGATGGCTTTTTTGGGGCAGTCTCGATTGGGGCAATACAGCCGGGTGCCTTCATCGATCAGGCCAGCTCCACAGGAACAGACCTGGGGTGCAAGGATCTCCCGGGAACCAGGCAGGTCCTCCACCAATCCTTCTATCTTGGGGATTATTTCTCCACGCTTCACGACGATGACCCGGCTTCCAATGCGAAGGCCCATGCCGCGTATCGTATTGGTATTGGCAAGGTTGGCCCGCTGCACCGTAGTGCCGGCCAGCCTTACGGGTTTTACGATGGCTATGGGGGTAAAAGTGGCGCCTGATTCACTCCACTCGACATCCAGCAGGGTGCTCACTGCCTGCTCAAGGGGGAACTTGAAGGCTATCTGCCGCTCCGGCCTGGCTCTTCGCATGTCCTCCACGTCGACCCGTCGCCCCTTCACCACCAGTCCATCTATATCATGGTCCATGGCATCCCTGCCGGCTACCACCCGGGCACGGTAATCCACCACCTCATACGGCTCGGTGAAGACTTCATAGGCAACGGTCCTGAATCCTGTAGCTGCCAGCCACTGCATCTTGGTTATTTCATCATCGAAGGGAGCTTCGATCAGGGGGATATCAAAAGGGCCCAGGCTGCCGGTTCCCGGTCGGTCAAACACACCGCGGGGAGCAGCATCGTAGCAGAGAACTTCAAGCCGCTCTGCTCCTATACCGTCCTTGCGCTTCATGATGCCATTGGCAGCATTGCGGCAATTGGCCTTGTCGGGGAAATACGTGGCCAGGGTCTGCCTGGTCATAAGCACTTCGCCACGAACCGCTCCACTCCAGGGCAGAGGCAAGCGGTCCGGGACCCCGCCCATGCGGCGTGCATTGGGGGTTATATCGTCCCCTACAAGCCCGTCACCCCTGGTTACTGCCCGAACAAGTATTCCGTCTTCGTATTGCAGTTCCAGGCTGGCGCCATCCATCTTGAGTTCAGCCACGTATTCAGGGTGACGGGTCTTGGCACACCAGGCCAGGAACTCCTCGGGATCGGCTGCCTTGGCCTGACTGCCCATAGGCAGTATATGGGCAGCCTTCGGAAAACCATCAACGGCGTCCTGTCCTATCCGTGCCAGGACAGGACTGTCGGGCCGCAGGACGGAAAGCTCATCCCAGAGGGCATCAAACTCGGCATCGCTTATTGCCGGGTGGCCGTTGTAGTACAGATCCTGATGATGGCTTATCTGTGCCTCGAGTTTGTCTGCCCTGCTGTCACTAACCATGAAGTATCCCTTCAACCTCCGATTTTCAGGAAGGCATCCTTGAAGCCAAGGGATCGTACCCGGAGCAAGGCCATGCCGCTTTCGTCCCTGCCCAGAGGTCCCACAAAAATCTTCCAGATCCTCGCATTGGATCCTGCTGGATTTTCAAGTACGATGACATAATCCATACGGAGTACCGATACTGTATCGGCCGCAACAGATTCCGTTCTGTAGGCTCCGACCTGTATGTAATGCTTGCCTTTTTCAAGGGTACCAGTAGCCATGGCCGGCCGGACAGCCGCAGGCGGTGCTACCAGAGCCGGGACTTCGGCAGTGCTGACTGGTGATTCTTCAACTGCTGTGCCATCTTCCGGTTCCAGTGCCTGCTCAACGATGGCTGGGGCATCGGCAACCGGTGGTCTCAGATCGGTTGGCTCCATGACCACAACAACTTCTCCCGGGGCTTCTTCCAATTCGGGACTCTCCACGGCCACTTCCGGAGGAGTGGTTACCGGTAACGGTGCCTCCCGCGCAGCGATTACAGGAGATTCCGATGCAATATCGGCCTCCGCGAGATCTACATCGATATCAGAAGCCAGCGCTCCGGGTTCCGCGGGATCCAGGACCTCTGCCTGGTCAAGCGCCTCAACCTCCGGTGTTGCCAAGGCGATCCGGGTCTCGGCAGCACCGAATGACGGAGTCTCGAGGGCTACAGCGGAGGGCAGCCCGGTATCCGGGAAAATGATCTCTCCTTCTGCCAGACTGGTAGCAGGTACCATCTGTACCGGTTCTGTCAGCCGGGCAAGTACCACATCGGGTATCTCGTCGGCCTCCAGATCAGGCCAGGCCAGGGAGGCCAGGGAAACACCACCCTGCAACGGTGGCTTCATGAGTTCATGGGCTACCACATCGCCTGCAGGCTGGGTGCCTGGCTCTGCCAGGGCGATGGTTCCAGTCTCTCCTTCAACTGCCCGAGGGCCATGGATTTCTGCCGCAGCACTCTCTTCCGTCTCAAGTTCGGGCTCCGACAGAACCATACCGATACCGGCTCCGCTGACCGGGGGAACCTCAAGGGGTAAGGCCACATAACCTTCCGGACCAGGAGCCTGGGGTTCGGCCAGACTCAACTCTGCTGACTCTGGTGCCAACTGGGGTGTCATGGGCTTGTCAAGCACATCAGGGAGAGCTGCTGGAGCCTCGAAGCGTCTGGGAACCGGGGAAGGGCTGACCCTGATGGGTGTCTCGTCAGGAACAGGCAGAGTCATAGTCAGTATTTCAGGTCCTGGTTCTGCAACAACAGGTTCTTCTACCGATCCAGAATCAACAGTCAGGGGTGCAACAACCACCGGGTCCGAGGGAACCTCTGGTTCAGGCAATTCAGGCAACACGACGGTACGGACCGGTTTTGGCTTGCCGCCATTTATGGCATCCGGCCGTTCGCTCGCTGCTAACCTGGGGGCTTCGGGAGTAGGTACTGGCACAGGTACAGCTTCAGCCGTTGCCGGCTCGGGTCTTACCAGGTCCTGTACCAACTCTGGTTGCTCATCAACCGGATCCACCGGCAAGGGAGCAATGACAGGAGATGGGGATTCAACCATTCCGGAGGGGGCAGGGGCCGCCACAGAAGCGGGCTCGGCAGCAGGCTCGGAAACGGATTCGGTCCCAGCAGGAGCCTCGGCAATATCATAGCCCATCCGCTCGAGTTCTTCGGCCGCAAGCAGGCGGGGATTGAAATCAGTATCCATTGCAGTTCTGGACCCAGAAGACGGTGCAAGGGTTGACACACTCCGTGGTTCTACAGCCCTTACCCTGGCAATTTTGCCCTGACGGAGGCCAAGAGCTTCCGCTGCTTCGGCGGAAACCACCATGAACACACCTGGATTGTCCAGACCACGCACAACTATCACTGTCACCGTTTTTCCGGTTTCAAGATTGGTTACCTCGACGGCAGTATTGCGGGGGAAGGAATTGCAGGCCGCAAAGTATCCTCCGGACGGGAAGTCACCGTAGGAACCCATCATCGCGCTGCCTTCCCATGAAGAAGCCGACGCCAGCAAGGCGACGGCCAAAATGGAGACTGACAGGGCCATGATTCTCTTCATTCTATCCATATATCCCTCCAGGCGACAGGCCTACCGGCTCAGCAAACCAGTCCTTGCCATTTCAGCACCCATAAGTACACAGGCTTTGTCCACATCGGTTTTTCCTGCAGAAACAGCTTCCATCGCCGGTAATTCACCTTCATGCCGGGTGGCATGATCGGACACTCGTATCAAACGGTAACGGCAATCGGGTGTGTTGTAATCGGTTCCGTTTTTTCTGAAATCGGCGTATACAACCAATTCGTAATCCACAAAACCTTCCACGGAATCCTTGCCCGGCTTGTAAGACAGGCTGGTCTCCACACTACCGAGTCGTGGCCTGTCGTTGGTTCCGATCAGACCACTCTCGAAACAGGTATCCAGGGCACCCTGGATCACCGCCTCGGACAATTCCAGTGCAAGCTCCTCCGGCAAACCGGGGTCAGCCTGATACCACAGGACCACGCGAAGTGTCTGGGCCGACAGAGTCGAAACAGTGCACGCAAGCATCACAGCCATCAATAGTTTCTTCATTCGTAGTCCTTCCCGTTCATCATATCGGCGTATTTCAGAGCCGACTTGAAACAAGGAAAGTCCACGCCCTTGCCCTCCAAGCCAGCTTCGTGGTAAAAAAATCAGGCCAAGTCCAGGCCAGCCCGGCCTACAGGACGGAGGATCCCGGGAATCATGGATTATTATGCCGTACAGGTGTGGACAGGCCACGAAAGCGACTATGCTGAACGTCTCGCCAAGGATTCCCGATGCCAGACCAGCATCGCCGTGCCAAAGCGGGCCATGCAGATACGTAAACTGGGCAGGATAAAAAAAGAAGAACGCCCTGTTTTCCCGGGCTATGTATTCATACCAATAGAGGAAGACACCATGGATCCAGCCCTGCGCTGGATCATCCGGTCCACCAAGTATTTTGTGCGTCTGCTCCCGACAACCGGGGATCCAAGACCAATACAGGAGAAGGATCGGCGCATACTTGCCCATTTCATGTCCTTTGGCAAAACAGCCGATACATCGAAGGTCATTTTCGATGAAAACGAACGCATAGTTGTCATCGAAGGCCCTCTTAAAGGATTGGAAGGATCAATCACGAAGATCGATAAACGGAAGGGCCGCGCCAAGGTGAGCCTTGACATGTGCGAGTCATCCTTCCTGATAGATCTTTCCTTCGAGATCCTCGACCGTTCATCGAAAGGATCCGGCAGCGAGCATGGGCAACAGACTTGATAACCCCAGAATCTACATCCTCGGTGCTGGCTTTGCCGGTATATCCATTGCCAGGGAAATCCGGCAAAAGGGTGTATTCGGCACTATAGTAGCCTTCCTGGATGACGATCCCGGCAAGGTGGGACGCCGTGTGGAAGGGGTACCAGTGCTAGGCCCCATCAGGGACGTGGTGAACCTCCTGGCCCGCACGCCCGCAGACGAGGCCATCATTGCCATACCCAGTGCTTCCCGCGAACTGGTCCGGGAACTGTATTTCCTGCTGAAACGTGCCGGGTTTGCACGGATCCGCATACTCCCGAGTGTAGCCCAGATCGTTGAAGGTGATGCACACCTGGTTCAGACCAGGGAAGTGGATCCCCAGGATCTGCTGGGCAGAAGCCCTGTGGCCATAGGACTCAAGGAAAGCATACGATGGCTTCGCGGCCGGCGGGTGCTCATCACCGGCGCTGGCGGCTCGATAGGTTCCGAACTGGCCAGACAGCTCCTGTCTGCCGGTGTCGAGCGTCTCTACCTGTTCGGCCACGGTGAAAACTCGATCTACCAGATAGACAGGGAACTGCGCATACTCCAGGCAGGGGGCGTTGGCGTGTCCACCGCCATCGTACCGGTCATAGGAGAACTGAAAGATGCCCAGTATGTCATCCATATACTGAAGCGGCTGAAGGCTGACGTCGTATTCCACACCGCCGCATACAAGCACGTGCCGCTTATGGAAGCCAATACCGTGGCTGCCATAGAGAACAATGTATTCGGCACCCTGAACCTGTGCCAGGCAAGCCTGGAAGCCGGTGTACGCCGCTTCGTGCTCGTCAGTACCGACAAGGCAGTAGAACCCCTGTGCACGTACGGAGCCTCAAAACACCTGTCGGAGCGCATCGTCATGGATGCCCAATCCAAGGCAGGACGCGATTGCCACTATATGGTGGTACGCTTCGGCAATGTTCTGGGATCACGGGGATCCATACTCCCCTTGTTCATGAAACAGGTTGCCCAGGGTGGCCCGGTCACCGTAACCGACCCGGCGGCCCGCCGTTATTTCATGACCATACCCGAAGCCTGCTCTCTGGTCCTGAAGACCGGCGGTGTAGGTGCAGGTGGCGAATCGTACCTGCTGGATATGGGGGAACCTGTATACATACGCGAGCTTGCTGAACAGGTGATACGATTTTCCGGCTTCGAACCGGAGAAGGACATCCAGATCGAATACATAGGCCTGCGGCCGGGAGAACGGCTCGAGGAAAAACTGGTAGCCGACAACGAGACCCTCGAGGCTACTGACTTCCCCCGTATCAACCGGCTGGTCCGCAACGAAGCTGACCATGAGCTTCATGCTATACTGGCAGAATTGCGGCCGGCCTGCACCCTGGATCCGGACAGGCCCGAAGCATACCGTAACCGCCGCTATCTGCGGGGGGCTCTGCGAACCTGGATTCCGAGCATAGAGGAACAAAGCGATGAACCGGAATACTGATTTCCTGCCCTTTGCCCGGCCTTCCATGGGACCGGAGGAAGAAGAGGCGGTCCTGCGCATCATGCGTTCCGGCTGGCTGACAACAGGCTCGGAAGCCTTGGCCTTCGAGAAAGAGTTCGCTGAATATGTCGGATCACCCTTTGCCCTGGCAGTGAATTCGGCTACCAGCGGACTCCACCTGGCCCTTGAGGCTGCAGGCATAGGCAAGGGTGATGTCGTGGTAACCAGCCCCTACACCTTCACATCTTCCGCCGCGGTGATCCGTCACCTGGGAGCCGAAGTAGCCTTCTGCGACACAGCACCTGGATCATACAATCTGGATCCCCAACTGCTGCAGGGTCTGTTGTCGTCCACCAGGAACTGCCGCGCGATACTTCCTGTACATGTCGGGGGTCTACCCTGCGACATGGCTGAAATCATGGCCCTTGGCGAACGGTACGGCTGTTCGGTGATCGAGGACGCTGCCCACGCCTTTCCGGTACAAACCCCCCAGGGCTTTGCAGGAACCATAGGCAATGCAGGGGTCTATTCCTTCTATGCAACCAAGACCATAACCACCGGTGAAGGCGGCATGGTGGTAACCGCCAGTGAAAAACTGGCCAGACGCATGAGCCTCATGAGGATGCATGGAATCGACCGGGCAGTCTGGGACCGGTATACCGCGAAGAAGGCGGCTTGGCGCTACGAGGTAAGCGAGGCAGGTTTCAAGTACAACCTGCCCGACATCCTGGCTGCCATCGGCCGGGTTCAGCTGTGCCGTGCGGAAGCCTTCATGGAACAGCGAAGGACTACTGCCTCCATTTACAACAAGGCTTTTAGCGGAATCCCGGGTCTTGGCCTGCCGCCGGAGGCTTCCAACCATGCCTGGCACCTGTACTCCCTGCGAATCGATCCAGGACTGGCCGGCATCGACAGAGACACCCTCATAGAAACCCTGGCTGACAAAGGCATAGGTGCTTCGGTGCACTTCATTCCCCTGCACCTCATGCCATATTATTCAAAACGATACTCCTTGTCTCCCGGAGACTTCCCGAATGCCCTTGCGATGTACGAAGCCACCCTGAGCCTGCCCATCTGGCAGGGTATGACTGAAAATGATGCCCGGCGGGTAACCGACGCCGTACTGGAAGCAACGGGACCCCAGCGGAAATGAGCAAACCCGACATGATCGGCGGCCACCCGATTCCGGAACACGCCCTCCATGTGGCAACCATACGGTCTCCGGTTTCAAAAGGCGTCATCAAGTCCATCAACATACCCCACCTGCCCCGGGACTACCGCAGCTTCACCGCCGAAGACTTTCCTGGTTCCCCGGATATCCAACTGTTCGGCGTCTCCATTCCGATTTTGGCTCCAGGCCGTGTTTCATACCGGGGGCAGCCCATAGCCCTCATCGCTGGCCCCGACAGGCAACGGGTGGCCGAGGCGGTCCGGCTTACCCGTCTGGTAATAGAGGAAGAACCTGCCGTTTTTGGTTTTGAAACCTGGGATTCTTCCAGGATAGCCGCAAGCAGCGAACTGCAGGGCGGCGATGTAGACGGGGCCCTGGGAAAAGCAGAATTGGTGGTGGAGAGGGATTTCAGGTTGGGAGCCCATTATCACTATTACCCCGAAACACACCGGGCATATGCTGTCTTTGATTATGACAAACTGAAGATACATTCATCCACCCAATGGCCCTTCCAGGTACGCCAGGCCGTGGCACGATCCCTTGCAGTAAAGGATGAAGAAGTAGTGGTACTGCCGGTGATGACAGGGCCCCATCTGGACGGAAAGCTCTGGTATCCATCGCTTATAGCCTGCCAGGTTGCCCTGGTGGCCATGCTGTGCGGCAAGCCAGCCGTCCTTATCCTTTCCCGCTTTGAAGACTTCATGTATACAACAAAAAGGGCTCCTGTCCTTGCATCCTACCGGGTGGGCATGGACAACGAAGGACATCTGCTGGCCATGGACGTGCGGATAGCCATCAATGTCGGAGCCCACAGTCCACTGGCTGAAGAACTGGCGGCACGGTCGGCCCTCCTGGCCTCGGGAGTGTATTCCTGTCTGAATTTCAGGGTAAGCGCCAGATCGATCAACACCAACCTGCCGCCAATGGATGCCTATGCCGGCATGGGCTCTTCCACCACCTTCTTCGGTATGGAGCGCATGGCCAGGGATTGCGCAGCGGCCCTGGACATGGATCCAAACGAGTGGCGGATCATGAACCTTGCATCCCGGGGGGACCCCGGGGCAGGCAGGTTCCTCAAAAAAAACATCCCCTACGACGAAGTTGTCCAGCCCTTGCTCAGAACCAGTGATTATCCCCGCAAGCGCTCCGCCTACGAACTGCTGCGGAAGCGGCGTGCCGATCCTGGCATGCCTCCTGGTTTTGGCATAGGCCTTGCATTTGGCTTCCAGTCAAGCGGAGGATTGTCCGGTGGACCAGGCATGGAGACAGCCACCATCGAGGCAGAATTATCAAAAAGCCTGACCATACGCACCAGTTCGGTACCTGGCAGCATCGAGACCATAGATATCTGGAAGCGTTTGGCAGCAGATACCATAGGCATAGATCCCTCATTGGTGCAGGTGGAATCCGTAGGTACCGATCGGGTTCCCGATGCCGGTCCGTCAACCATGTCACGCAACATCGGTATAATAACAAAACTGGTGACAAGCGCCTGCGAGGGCATCCGGACCAGGCGTTTCAGGGAAGCCCTGCCGATCACTGTCAGAAAATCGTACCGGCCCCGGCTACAGAAGGCGGAAATCGTTTCACCCATGGACGGGGCCACCTGGGCCGGGGCCGTGGTAGAGACAGGCATGGACCCGATAAGCCTCAGGCCACAGATCCTTGGCATCTGGTTGAGTGTGAAATGCGGACGCCTGCTTTCCCGGTCTACAGCCAGGCGTGCACTGGAGAATGGGGCCACCACAGCAGTGGGCTTGTGCATGGGAGAGTATCTTGACCTGTCTGATGGTTCACCGAAGGCTTCTGCCATGGCTACTTACCGCCTGCCCCGGCTTACCGACCTGCCACCGGTACATATACATTTCGTGGAAGACGATTCCAGTGATTCCCTGGGGCTCGGCGAGCTGGCCTGCTCCCTCATTCCTGCTGCTTTTGCCAACGCCATAGGTCAGGCCATAGATGCCCCATGGGACTCCCTGCCAATACGAGGCCCGGTGGGAGAACCCAGGGAGGAAGAGGTGTCTGGACAATGACCATAGACTTCATCCTGAATGGCGAAGATGTAACCATCAAAGCCAATCCAACCGACAGACTTGCACTGATACTCCGGGACCAGTTCGGGCTGGGCAGCATAGTTCATGACTGCGGTGGTGGACGTTGCGGAAAATGCATGGTGCTGCTGGATGGCAGGACAGCCCTCTCCTGTCTTGTTCCGGTCTTCAGGATACGTGGATCAGAAGTAGTCACCTACGAGGGTTTTGTCAGTACCTCCGAACACGAGCTGGTCCGGACAGGTTTTGATGAATCCGGGTTGACACTCTGCAGTTATTGCGCCCCAGCCCGTTTCATGGCGGCCGGTTCCCTTCTGGACCGCCCTTCAAGACCATCGGAAACAGAGGTTGCAGAGACAATGGCGGCAGTCCTGTGCAGGTGCAGCCCTCCGAAGGCTGTCCTTGAGGTGGTCAGAGGTGTCATAGAATTGAACGAGAACAGGAAATACCGCCGTGCGCGTTGACGAAGCGGCCTCACCGCAAAGCATTGCCGAATGCATGACGTTCATGAAGCGACGCCCGGAGGCCGTAGTCTGGGCTGGCGGTACAGCTCTCATGACCATAGATGACCGTCCACAGTCAGACAAGCCTCTGCCCGTCCTGGATCTTCACCGTGTACAGGAACTCAGGGGCATAACAGGTTCGGACCGTTACATTGAACTGGGCGCCTGCGTCAGCCTGCAATCCATACTGGAACTGCCAAAAAGGCGATCCCTTGGCCCGCTGAAACAAGCTATCCTGGGCATAGGCAACCCACCCCTGCGGAACATGGCAACCATCGGCGGCAACATTGCTGCCCGATCACGCTTTCTGACCTGCTTTCCTGTCCTGGCCTGCATGGATGCAGCCCTTGAGACCCGGGACAGCTCGGGAGCCCGCTGGTCAGGCTTTCAGCAGTTTGTTGATGCCGAAGGCCATCCCTCCTTTCCGGAATCCACCCTTCTGACCAGAATCAGGATTCCGACAGCTTTCTGGGACAACTACTGCATACGTCCCATGGGGAACGATATGTATCCTGATACCGGTGCGTTTACCTTTGCTGCCGCAGCAAGACTTGAGAAAAGCACCATAGTAGAATTGCGTGTCTGCGCCGCGGGTAGTGTTTTCATCAGGAACCGGGACGCCGAACTCGAACTCGTAGGCAAACGTCTACCCCTGGGCCATAAGGAAACTGACACCTTGTCAGGTAGTTTCGAAGCAGCAGGGATGCAGGCCGGACTCTCCTTGCATATGGCGCGTAGATTTGCACATCACGTAAAAACCTTTTTCGAGTATTCCCCTGACGACCCACAATGACCACTATGACCACAATCAGTGCAATGATCACTATTACCACAGCCGTCCTCAATCGCCGCTTGACGAAGCCGGATCGTAGCTTACAATGGTAGACATATGAGTAACAGCGCATCACATGATATTTATGCACAATTTGAAAATGAATCCATTACGGTCAATCCCTTTGCCACCACCAGGATGGGCATAGTACCTG
>JAVEXH010000454.1:0-2880 GCA_034004175.1 Spirochaetia bacterium | reverse complement strand
AGGATGGATACTCCGTCAGCGATAGCATCCATGTTGATGGTAAAATGGGGTATGGGGCTGTCTGGCGGTGTGGTGATAGCCAATCCGATACCAGCTGAAATGGAAATGGATGTGGGCATCATCAACAGCGCCATAAACCAGGCGCTTGAAGAATCGGTAGCCCAGGGTATCCGGGGCAAGCACGTTACACCCTTCCTGCTGGCCAGGGTGAAGGATCTTACCGGCGGAGACAGCCTGGAATCCAATATTGCACTGGTTATGGGCAACGCCCGTCTTGCCGCCTCCATTGCCGTAGCCTATGCGGCCACCGGTTCCACAGTGAAAGCCCGCGGCGGTACGAGTGTTGTTGCGGACAAGGCATGAGAAATAGAACGAGTTTCATCTTTCTGTGCGTCCTTGCCATGACCATCCTGCCGGCTCATGCACAGAAGCCAGTGAGGTTCCAGAATATCGGTCTGCGCGAGGGTCTGGCCAATGCCAGCGTTTCGGCAATGGTCCAGGATGCCGCCGGTTTCATCTGGATAGGCACCCAGGGTGGCCTGCACCGCTGGGACGGCCAGTCCTTTGCCCTGTATGAAAACGAGCCCTTCAACAGGGAATCGCTGCCGCATAACCTGATACAGACCATGTACATGGATCCCGATGGCTACACCATCTGGATAGGAACCTACGGGGGCCTTACCCGCTTTGATACCAGGACCGAGACCTTCCATTCCTGGGCCAGGGATCTGGATGATCCACGTTCCCTGGCTGGCAATGTGGTTGTTTCCATTGCCAAGGATGCACAAGGGCGGCTGTGGGCAGGGACCCTGGATGGCTTGAGCCGCCTTGATAGTGACAGTTTCGTGAATTACCGGGCCGATCCGGAAAAGCCGGGAGCCATAGCCAACAATGTGATACGAGCCCTTTTCCTGGATTCCAGGGGTACCTTCTGGGTGGGCACCTCCGGCGGGGGACTGCACCGTTATCTGCCTGAAAGCGACAGCTTTGACAGGATTGCAGCTACTGGTGCTGGTGACAGCAGCGGTGCTGTCGACGCCGATGGTCCGGATGAAAGGAGCCTCGGTTCCAATTATGTCATGAGTATCTCGGAGGATGCTGAAGGCTATCTATGGCTTGGCCAGTGGTTCTTCGGTCTGAGCAGGCTTGATGCAGCGACAGGACAAATGCGCCACTATACCCTGGAAGATGACAGGATTTATTTTGTGAATGCCCGGGAGAAGGGGCGGGTGTATGCCGGCACCTGGGGTGGCGGCTTGTTCGAACTCGAGCCGGACACCGGCACCTGGGTGCGCCATGTTCGGGGAGAACGCATGTGGACCCTTCCCCACGATACCGTCTACTCATCTCTGGTGGACAGTTTCGGTGAGGTCTGGATCGGCACCAATGGCGGCGGCTTCTCCCAGCTTCTGCGCGAAGGCAGCGGATACACCGTTTTTGAACATGATCCGGCTGATCCGGGATCAAGAGCCGCTGGCAAGACCACTGCCGTGCTTGAAGACAGTAAAGGTCGCCTCTGGGTCGGGATCTACAATGGCGGCCTGAGCCGGCTTGACCCTGGCCAGACAGCCTTCAGGCATTTCATCAATGACAAGGATGATCCACGCAGTCTGCCGAACAACCTTGTTACCAAAATCTACGAGGATACAAGCGGCAGGATCTGGGTGACAACCAACGGCGGCATAGCCCTGTACGACGAAGCGACGGCAAGCTTTGCCACCTATGCCCGTGATCCCGGGGATCCGTATTCCTTGCTGGACGATGTGATCTATGATCTGGTGGAAGAGCCTGGAACCGGTAATTTCTGGGTGGCCACCTACACCAAGGGACTGGCCTACTGGGACCGGTCGGCAAAACGTTTTACCCATTACTTGACCTCTGCCGAGGATACCGCCAGCATCAGCGACAATCTTGTGTACGTACTTGCTTTGGATAATGATGGCCACTTGTGGGCTGGTACCAATGCCGGACTGAACCGGTATGAAGGTGACGGCCGGTTCAGGCGTTACCTGTCGGATCCTGACGACTCCAGCAGTTTGCCTTCCAAGATCATCAGGGATCTCCATGTCGACGAAGCCGGCGTCCTCTGGATCGCCACCAATGGCGGCGGTGTGGCCAGGTATCGACCTGAGACAGATGATTTTGACCACTGGATCAAGTCTGACGGCCTGCCGTCAAACATGGTGGTCTCTGTCCTCGGTGGACCAAACGGCTCCCTGTGGGCTGCAACGGTTACCGGTATCGCCTTCTACGAACCGGAGACCGGACGCTTCAGACCTTTCACCTCGTTTGGTGATCTTCGCTATGGCGAGTTCAGCGTAGGCCGGTACCGGAACAAAGCCGGACAGCTGTACTTCGGTGCCCTGAATACATTGTACCGTATAGATCCTGCTGCCGTGGAAGCAGGTGGTATCGTCCCTCCCGTGAGGCTTACCAGCATCACGGTTCTCAACGAGCCATACAAGGCTGGGATCGCAACCTGGTTCGTGCAATCCATACAGGTTCCCTGGGACCGCAGCTCCTTGTCTTTCAACTTCAGTGCCCTTGACTACCGTGATCCCGAGCGCAGCCAGTATGCCTACAAGCTGGATGGCTTTGACACCGACTGGATCTACAGCGGATCACGGTCATACGCCAATTACACCAACCTTCCTGGCGGGAAGACCTATACCTTCAGAGTCCGGGCTTCAAACGAAGAAGGAACATGGAATGAAGATGGCATAGCCCTCGAAATAAAGGTAACAAGTGCTCCAGGGTTTACCTGGTGGGCTTACCTGTTGTATGTCCTCGCGCTGGGCCTGTTTGTCTGGGCAACGACGGTAGCCAGAAGCAGGATTATCCTGCGTGGCAGGGTAGACGAACTGACCAGGGTAAAAGGTG
>JAVEXH010000453.1:0-2886 GCA_034004175.1 Spirochaetia bacterium | reverse complement strand
ATGGCCAGATCATCCACCGTGGCCGGAAGGTACTCCGGTTTGTTGCGCTTTCCCCTGAACTTGGAGGGCACCATGAAGGGCGCCTCGGATTCGACAAGGATGCGATCCAGGGGAAGCATCCTCACGGTATCATGCAGGTTCCGGGCATTGCGGTAGGTCAGGTTTCCCGCAAAGGAGAAATACAGGTTCAGGTCCAGAGCCCTGGATGCATACTCCGCATCCTCTGAGTAACAGTGGAGGACACCACCTGCAGGCGGGAGGCGGTCGCGGAGCACATCAAGGACATCCTTGCCAGCCTCACGGTTGTGGATGATCACCGGCAGGTCATGCTTGGTTGCCACGTCCAGCTGATCTATGAACAGCTCGATCTGGCTGTCCTTGTCTCCATATCGATGGAAGTAATCAAGGCCTATCTCTCCCACGGCTATGACCCTTGCCAGTTTCAGGGCATCCTCGAGCCTGGCTCGCCAGTCGCGGCCCGGATTGGCTACCTCGGAGGGAGAAACCCCGGCAGCATGATAGACATGTTCGGCGGTTTTCAGGTTGTCATACACCTGAAAAAAGTCGATGAGGCTGTTGCATATACTGACAATCCGGGCTACACCGGTCTGTTTTGCCTGCTGGCAGACAAGGAGTTGTTCGATCGGGTCATCGTAGATGAGCCCGATGTGGGCATGAGTGTCAAAGTGACGCATGTGCATTTCCGTTGGGATTCGTGATGAGGGAGCCCGTAATCGGGTAGCTTGAGTGTAACACGCCATCGGCCCATCGTCAACATAAACGCGACGGGCAAAAAGGCACCACTGCCGAGGACGGCTTTACATGCGGAAAGTCTCTCCCAAGTATATCTGTCTTGCGGTATCCGATGCAAGTATCTGCTCACGATCTCCTGAAACCAGGATCTTCCCCCGGTTGATGATGTGGGCCTCATGGGTAATCTCAAGGGTGTCACGGACATTGTGATCGGTTATCAGGACACCTATTCCCTTGCCTGCCAGGACACGCACGATACTCTTGATTTCATGCACTGCGATGGGGTCTATGCCCGCGAAAGGTTCGTCCAGAAGCAGGAATTTCGGCTGTATGGCAAGTGCCCGGGCAATTTCCGTCCGCCGCCGCTCCCCTCCGGAGAGAGTATACGCATACTGCCTGCGTAGCTCAGCTATCCCGAACTCTTCCAGAAGCCGGTCCAGGGTTTCCTTGCGGCGGTGGCGATCCAGGTCAGGGCGGGTCTCAAGTATTGCCCGTACATTTTCCTCTACCGTCATCTTGCGGAATACCGATGGTTCCTGGGGCAGATAGGCTATACCTAGCCTTGCCCGCCGGTACATGGGCAGTGCCGAAAGCTTGTGGTGATCCAGATACACCGCACCGGCACTGGGACGTAAAAAGCCGACTATCATGTAGAAAACCGTCGTCTTGCCGGCACCGTTGGGGCCCAGGAGGCCGGTAATCTGTCCGGTCTTCATGGAAAAATCGACGCCGTCTACAGCCGTTTTCCTGCCGAACCGCTTTACCAGGCCCCTGACTTCAAGCACATGGGATCCGCCTCCCAGCTCGGCCGGCGGCTTGTCATCATATACCTCGGCAAGGCCTGGACCCTGTTCTGCGTCACTCATTGCCGGTGCCTTCCACGTCATCATTCACACCACTATTGCCACCATCAGTGGCTGTATCAGCCTCATCACCTTCAGCACCGCCAGAACCTCCGGCGGAGGCCACCGTGCCGGACACCGCTCCCAGCAGAACTATGCTGTCGGTATCAAGGTCCACACGGATCAGGGAGGCCCGGTACTCATCACCCTCCCGGCGGACCAGGGGCGAACCCGTCAGTTCAAGAGAGTTGGCTGCCCTGTCATAACGGGCGAATTCGGAGCGGGCAGACAGATCCTTGCGAAGGATGCGCACATTCACCTGGACCAGGGCAAACTCCCGGATATCGTCGTTTTCTATGAAATCGCCCTTTATGACCACGCCATTCTTGCGGTCTTCCATAACCGAAGGACCGCTCAGCCGCGACAACTTGTCCACCCGATCGTAGAACAGGGTCTCGGTGGTCAATCTCAGCCCGCGCCCGTCATCGACCACCGTTACTTTTCCGCTGGCCTCGGCATAACGAAAATCGTCGCCATGCAACTCCACACGGCTGGCGCTGATGCGCATACCGTCCGAAAGAACCACCGCATTGCCCTGAAGCAACACCCGCTCGCGTCCTTTTGTCATCGACCCTGTCATGGAATCCGCGGAAAAGGAAAAATCCTCGGCCCCAACCCAGGTGGCCATCAGAAGACATGCGATGGCAGCCACTACCAGGCGAAAGGACTTCATTCTTCTTCCTTGGCCGGCAGGTTGTAATAACCCGTGGTTCGTTCGGAAAAATCAAAGGAGCGCCTGGCTGCATCGGCCTTGAACCCGGCTCCTGACACCCGTGACCCATCGTCATCCTGTATCGTTGTAACCGCTTCGCTGCCACCCTCGAGCAAACGGGCCTCACCATCCCAACTGATGAACGACGATGTCACAGTAAGGCCATCCGTTGCCGATCTGAGCTGCACATTGCCGGAAAGTTCCGCGCTCTCTGTCTCGGTATTGAAAACCGCCGAATCCGCTCGACCTTCCGAAGCAACCACGGGAACTGCTTCAGAACGGGTGCCGTCCGGACCAGGAGCCACCCGCTCGTATTCCACAAAGCTCACACCCACCAGTCTGAGGGTACGGACGGAGCGGAAAGACTCCGCCCGCTGCGCTGACAGGCGGAATCGTGGACTGCCGTTTTCCACTATGGTATGCACAAAATCGAAAATCACCGTATCGGGTATGCGCTCGTCCAGCTCCTCACCCAAAGCTGCCCCATAATCCAGGCTGCATGAGAGGATCAGACCGAGA
>JAVEXH010000031.1:0-13304 GCA_034004175.1 Spirochaetia bacterium | reverse complement strand
GTATGGGCTGGTCTGTGGCTGATGGCTTTTCCCTGGATGGCAATGGTGACCAGGAGAGCCTGTTCTCAGCCGACGAGGCCAGGGTACGGGAGATCTGGAGGCGGTACTTCGGGGCAGTAACCATACAGAGCCGGCTGAATCCGAAACTGCAATCTTTTCATCTACCGAAGAAGTACTGGCAGAATCTGCCGGAGATGGAAACTTGAAGGAAGTTGATTATTCCCCGAACACCGGCGTAGGCACTGCCTTTACTGAAAACGGCACCCCATACAGTGCCGCCAGGTTCTCGCTGGTCAAAACAGAACCTGCAGGACCGGTGGCCATCAGGAATCCGTCCTTCAGCAGGGCAACCGAATCAGCCACAGACAGGGCAAAGGCTATGTCGTGAGTACTCAGAAGCACGCCGCCGCCTGCTGCGGCTATGTCGCGTATGGCTTGGCCGACAGCGACCACGTGGGCGGGATCCAGCATGTCCGTGGGCTCGTCCAGGATCATGTAGGGAGCCTCCTGAGCAAGGGCCCTGGCTATGCGCACCAACTGGAGCTCTCCACCGGAAAGGGCGGTAATGCGCCGGTGGGTATGTTCTGCCATGCCTACTGTCCGCAAAGCGGCCGCAGCTATGTTTTTATCACTGTCTGTGGGCACTGCCAGGTAAGGCAGGTGAGGAGCCCTGCCGAAGACCACATACTCCAGGCAACTGAACGAGAAGGCAAGACGCTCGGTCTGAGGCAGGAAAGCACGTCCACCGCTGGCGGAAAAAACACCGGATACCGGCTTGAGCCAGGAAGCGCCTATGCAAAGGGCTGTGGACTTTCCCGAACCATTGGGGCCAAGCAAAGCCACTACTTTTCCTGCCGGAACTGTCAGGGAAAATTCCGACAGGGCAATTTTGGACTCACCTTTGTAGGTGTATGAAACCCGGTTGTATTCCATGACTGCCTAGCCCCGTTCCACACGGATGCGCCTGGCCATGAGGAGGACAAAGAAGACCACGGTGCCTATCAGGGCTGTGGTTATGCCCAAGGGCAACTCACCGGCATACAGCCCCCGGGATATAGCATCGCAGACCACCACAAAGCTGGCACCCAGGATGGCCGAGCCTGGTATGGTAGCCGATCCATCGGTGTCCAGAACCTGCCGTGATACATGGGGTACGATAAGACCCACCCAGGAGACTATGCCGGCCACGGCGCTGATGGCTGCGACTCCCAGGGCTGCCAGGCCCAGCACCGCAGACCGTTCAATCCGGGGACGGGCGCCAAGGGATACAGCTGTAACTTCGTCAAGGGACAACAGGGTGGTGCGCCAGCGCAGGACAATCAGAAGACCAAGGGTCACCAAAGCCACCGGAGCGGCCAGGCGCAGGGTCTGCCAGGAGGCCCCGGACAGACCGCCCATCATCCAGTACGCTATATCGGGCAGGGCCTTGACCGGATCGGCCACATATTTGAGCAGGGCTACCAGAGCGGAGAAGAAAGCAGAGACTGCTATTCCCGACAGTATCAGCCTGAGAACCGCACCGCCGAAACGTATCCGTTCAGCCATAAACACAGAAAAGCCCAGGGCCAGGATGGAGAACACGAAGGCCAGGCCGAACAACCAGTAACTGCCCAGGCCAAGCACCAGAGCCAAAGCTGCGCCAAAGGAGGCTCCCTGGGAAACACCCAGGAAGCCGGCATCCACCAAAGGGTTTGAAAAGACAAGCTGGAATACGCACCCTGCGCTGCCGAGAACGGCACCGGTCATGGCAGCCATGAGTATCCTTGGCAACCGGATCAGCAGGAGCAGGCGCAGAGCTACCGGATCATCGATGAGGGTGTGGATGGACATGAAACCCGGGCTGGGATACCGTCCGAAGAGCAGTGCGGCTAACATCAGGGCCAGGAGGACCAGCAGTGATGCTCCCAGGCGGCCTTTCCCTCTCCAAAGCCTATTTTCGGCCCCCGAAGCAGTCCCGGATGGACTGCTCACTTCCAATCACCCTTGAACCGGGTCAGGATTTCCTGATTGAAGACAGCATCATCAAGGCCATAGAACAAGCGGAAGAATCGTCTTGCTTCCGCTTCGGCAGAGTAGCCGGCCAGCCGCCCCGGATGCAGGCGGTTGGTCATCCACAGGAGGCCCAGGCCCCAGCGGACGTCAGGCTGATCCCAGGACAGGAAATCCTGAGGGAAGCCCCAGACCTTGCCAGAGCGGACAGCCGCAAGAACTGAATACCTTGGATCAATCCTGAAATTTTCGACTATCCCGGCGACATCCGTCTTGTATGAAATTACAAACACCACATCAGGATTCCAGGCTGCAATCTGCTCCGGTCCTACCCGGGACCAACCGGAACCGGGGTTTGCTCCCGTCCAGACCGGGATACCGCCGGCTAGCTCAACCATCCTGGTCTGGATCCAGCTTGCAGGCGGCACCTGGAAGACTTCTCCCGCGCTCTGTATCACGAGCACCCGGGGTTTGACTCCCCCCGCTGTGCCTGTGGCAGAAGCAACCCTGGTTACTAAATCCTTGTAATAGCCGACAAGCTCGGCACCCCTGGCCGGGTCTCCCAGGACACGCCCCAGCTCCGCAAGTTCCTTGTAGTAGTCATCCGGGGATTCCAGATTGAGGTACAGGCTCCTGATGCCCAAGGCGTCAAGCCCGGCCCCCAACTGGGAACGCATGGCAGACTTCACTATGACCAGATCCGGCCTGAAGGCGGCATAAGCCTCCACGCCGGATTGCCGCTGCAGGGCCGGAGTTTCCTTGAAGGCCGGATCAACCAGCCTGAGGAATATTCCAAGACCCTGATCAGTACCACCCACTGCCTGCACCCGTGCCCTGGCATCCGGAAAGGCATAAACCGCATCGGCCACCATGGTAACTGCCCGGCCACCCATCACAATACGCTCGGGAACCTGGGCACCGAGTGCAGAAAAAGCAGCCGCAAAAACGGCGATGAATAAGACTGTTCTGGTTTTCATGGGTTCAGGATATCATGACAAAGACTATCCGACAATAAGGCTGGAAGCAGTAGAAACACGGACGGAATAATAGGATTCCTCTTAACCCGCCTAGCGGTCTCTATGGCTGCCAACTTTCTTCACACGGTACATGTCGGCATCAGCAGCAGCAAGCAGACTACCCTCGTCACCGGCATCATCGGGATACAGAGCCTGGCCAATGCTGGCCGACAGGTTCAGAACACGGCCTTCGATCTCGTAGGGCTGCTCCAATGCAGATTGGATCTTTGAACACAACTGCCTGAGCTGCCCACGGTTTTCCATGGTCCGCAGGAACACCACAAACTCGTCTCCGCCAATCCGCCCCACCCCATCAGACTCACGTACGGCATCGAGCAAGCGCCGGGCTGTCTCCCTGAGCACAAGATCTCCTATCCCATGGCCATAGGTGTCGTTTACGGGTTTGAACCCATCCAGATCAATGAACAGCACAGCCAGTTTCATGCCGGATCTCCGCGTCATTGCCAGCGCCTGCCCGAGACGATCCGAGAACAGGGCACGGTTGGCCAGGCCTGTAAGGCTGTCATGCTGGGCCATATGCCGGATCAGCTCCTCGCTCTTCACACGGTCGGTAATATCGATGGAAACGCCGAGTATGGCCGGCTTGTCCCCATCCGGGTGTTTGTATGGCGTCTTTGTCTTCTGGAACCAGCCGGTGGTCCGGTCAGGCCGCATATCCTCTTCCTGAGGAATGAACAAGGGCAAGCCTGTCTGCATGACGGTACGGTCGGCTTCCAGATACCTGGCCACCTGCTCTTCGGTGGCTCCGTAATCCAGGCTGGTCCTGCCAACTACTTCTTCAGGGCTTACGCCCATCAGATCTGCCAGTTGCTTGCGTACGCATATCTGGATACGACGCCCTGATCCGTTCCTCCATGCTGGTTCCCGCTGGCAACACGATGGTTTCGCCTACCAGTCTACCCGGATCAACGATGAACTCGTGATCCTCCCTGGTTATGAACACTGCCGGATCGGAAAAGTACGGCTCGGTAAAGATCAGCCATTCATCCCGGGCGGGGGTCTGGTTGAGGAAGGCCAGGATATGGGCCGTCCCGCTTTTTGATGCGGCCAGGCTCTGCGACCAATCCACGGTGGGAACCAACTCGAATTCATGGCCTAATCGCAGAGCTATGAGCTGCAGCAGTTCCGAGGCAATTCCCTGGTACTCCCCTTCGGAATTGACCCATTCGTATGGTTCCCAATCGGGATCAACTGCCATCCTGACCGGCCCCAGGCTGTCCAGGAAGGCACGCTCGTCGGGATCGAGCTCTACAGTCAGACTGGCAGAAAGTGCCGGGTTGACCTGGGACGGTACCTGTCCGGCATCAGCCGAAGACAGGCCTGGAACCAGACAGAGCAGTGACAGTACCAGGGCAAGCCGCCTGGAACTCCGGTTTTCAGCCTTTTGTGCAATGGGCACGATAGTCCTCCCGGGTGTCAAGATCAAGAAAGATGGCGTCACTATCGATCTCTACACCCGACCAGGCCATAGTCAACAGGAAAGGCCTCAGTTGCCCACCTTTGCCTAGGGACAGAATATCATCCATGAACTGCATGGGTATCCAGACTGGGTGCCCCAGTCTGCCATTCCTGGCTGCAAACAAGGCTTCATGTTCGGCAGCGGAGCCGCTGCGGACAGACCCGGCTCCATCACGACTGCTGGCCAGACCCGTTTCAGCAAGGATCCTGAAGGCCTCGACAGGAAGCTCGGGCATATCTGCGGGAGCCACCAACACACCCTGCATATGTGGCCATTTCGCCAGAGCAGCCCGGCATCCAACCTGGATTGAACCTACCATGCCGGCTTCCCAGTCCGGATTATGAACCAGCAAGAGGTCAGCCCGCCCTTTGAAGGCTGTTTCCAGGGCTTTGGCCTGAAAACCGGTTACCAGAACCGGCTGCAACCCTGCCTCCAGAGCCTTGTCCACCACGGCGCCACACAGGGTAGTGCCCTTCCAGGGCAGCAGAGGTTTGAAGTCACCCATTCTTGACGACCTCCCTGCGGCAGGGATGATGCAAGGCACTGTAGTTGTATATGAGGGCTCTTTCATGGATTCCAGTATGGCTACAGGCACAGAGGATGGCAAGCACAGACGTGCGGCTTCCCCTTTGGGGTTCTTTATCTGTATACTGTTAGTAAGGGTTGTTGTTCATCCCAGCTGCCGACAGGAGGATTACCGTGGCAACCACGTTGGCTGCATTGGAAGCGTATATGGTCGCCGAAGGTCTGAAATATTCCATCCACGACGATTACCTGCGGACCAGCTTTGCCACGGACATGTACCGGGACCAGGACGGAGACTCCAGTGTCTTCATCATAACAAGGCTGGATGAAAACGGCGAGTATTTCAAGCTCATAGCCCCGAATCTGTACAACTACCCGCCCGATGGTCCAAACCGGGCAGAAGTATTCAGAACCCTGCTGGGCGTCTGTTGGCGGTCAAAACTGATAAAGTTCGAATATGACGAACGGGATGGAGAGATCCGGGCCATTATCGAATTCCCCCTGGAGGATGCACCCCTTACGTCCAAGCAGTTCTTCAGGTGCCTGAACGGTATAGTCCAGATAATCGATGAATACCATGCGGCCATAGCCGCTGCCATAGCCGGTGGTCCGGGTTCCCTGGATGCAGCCGAAGACCTGTCGGAGAATATCCGCAGGGCTGAGCGTCTCTATACCAGCGCGGGCATAAAAAAAAGAACGGTGCCTGTACGGGTTTCCGACCTGTTCCTTGAAGAATGAGGCGCCACGATGTCACGATACGACAAGTACACTGAAACAACCCTCGGCATCCTGGTCAAGACCCAGGACATTGCCATGCGCGGCGACAGCCCCGAGACCGGTTACCGTGATCTGGCCGAGGCCCTCTTGCTGACTGCCCTTCCCGAGATGGTGGCAATAGCCAGGAAGAACAATGCCATACTTGATGAGATCCGCCTTGGCGAACTGAACCAGCGGCTGGAGTCATCGGTTGCCAAGCAGGCCAGCAGACCCATAAAGATTTCCGGAGAGTTCCGGGGGATCCTGGACAAGGCCGAGGAACTCGCAGGGGAGGCCAAGGTCGAACCATCCCACCTCATAAAAGCTGCCTGGCCAACCATAAAGGATGAGCTTGCGCCTTTCTTCAGGCCCGAGGTGGCTCCCGGGCTGTCCATCCCTTCTGACGAGATATCCCTGCCCGAGATGGCACCCAGTGAGGTTGCAGATGACGCGGCATCGATACTGGCCCAGTTCGGGCGGGAACTTACCGCCGGAGACCAGGACTTTCCCATATTCGGCAGACAGCGTGACATAGATGGCCTGGTCTCCACCCTCCTCAAATACTACAAGCCCAATCCCCTGCTGATAGGCGAATCCGGTGTGGGCAAGACAGCCTTGGTGGAAGGCCTGGCCATGAGGATAAAATCCGGGACAGTCCCCGACAGCCTCAAAAAAGCCAGGATCTTCGAGATCAGGGTATCCGAGATTCTTGCGGGAACCAACCTGCATGGCGCCCTGGAAGAGAACATGAACCAGTTGCTGGCCGCCGCCGAAGCCATGGACGATGTGTACTTGTTCATAGACGAGATACACCAGGTGGTACCGGCCTTTGCCAACAATCCCATCTCGGAGATCCTCAAGCCTGCCCTGTCAAGTGGCAGGATACGGTGCATCGGGGCTACCACCACCGCTGATTTCTCGCGGTACCTGGAGAAGGACGCTGCCCTGCTCAGGCGCTTCCAGACCGTACTGGTAAAAGAGCCCGATGACGATACGGTCCGGGCCATACTGGCTGGCATGGCACCCCGCCTGCAGGAGCATTTTGCCGTTGCCATACCCCAGACCATGCTGGACCGCAGCTTCGAGATAGCCAGGCGTTACCTGCCCATGCGCCGCTTCCCCGACAAGGCCCTGGATGTACTGGACCGGGCCTGCGCACGCACGGCCTTCAATCTGGAAGACACCCTCACCGAGGCTCGCCTCCTTGAGGCGGTAAAAGACATAGCCAATGTGGTGGCAGAACCCGGGCTTGAGGAAGCCAACGGCTTTGCAGGTCTGGAAAGCAGACTTTCAGGGTCCATAATCGGCCAGGAAAAGGCCATAAAGGCCGTTGCCCAGGCCGTTAGGGTAGCCAAGATGCGCCTTGACCTGCACCAGAACCGGCCGGATGGCGCCTTCCTCCTGACCGGCCCCACCGGCGTGGGCAAGACAGCTCTGGCCCTCAGCCTGGCCAAGGCCCTCTCCGGCAGGGACGATGCCATCTTCCGCATAGACATGAGCGAGTTCTCCGACGCCCACACCGCGGCCCGCCTGCTTGGCGCACCTCCGGGTTACATAGGCTATGACGACTCTCCCCTCCTGACCCGGGCGGTTGATACCTGCTCCGGCGGCGTCCTGCTTCTGGACGAGCTTGAGAAGGCCCACCCCCAGGTACACCGGCTGTTCCTGCAGATCCTGGACGCCGGCAGTGCGACCGACTCCAGCGGGCGGTCCCTGTCCTTCGCATCCATCACCATCGTGGCAACCTGCAATGTAGGCAGCAACCAGGGCACAGCGGTGGGCTTTGACCAGCTTTCCGGTGCCGAGGCCGATGGCAGGGTGCCCCTGGCAGCCCTGAAGAGGGCCTTTCCCATCGAACTGCTGAACCGCTTCGATGCCATCATCCCGTTCCGTGGTCTGAACCGCGAGGATGCACGGCGCATACTCCAGGATATAATCATAGCCGGCAACAATGAGAACCTGCTGCGCGAATACGGCATAAGCCTGGATTTCTCACCGGAAGCCATGGACAGCATCCTGGATCAGGGTTTCTCGCGCGAATTCGGTGCCCGCAACCTGCACCGGGCCTTCCGGGGCATGGTTTCCGTTCCCCTGGCCGCAGTTGTCCAGCGACTGAGGGGGACAGGTACGGTCCGCGTGGACGAGCCGGATGAGGTGGCTGAAGGATATGCCGCCGATGCAGTATTCCCCGAACTACGTTTTAGTGGAGTTTGCAATTCCAGGCTGGATGGTTAAACTTTCATTATAGTTTTCTGATGTAACCATATAGTTTTTCTGATGTAATTGTATGAAGGGAGTCCGAATGGCCAAACATGTCATAGAAGAGGTAGAGGGTTTTTACCGCATAATAGAACTGGAGCTGTTCCGCCGGACCGAAGGGGTCAAGTTCGATATCTTTCCGATGGAATTCCTGCCCAGGATAGATGGCATAGACAGGGTGATGCACGCCAGCGACGCCTTGTCACCTGGCACCGTGGGTGATGTCCACCGTCCCTGGTACATGCACCCGGAACAGGAAGACAACCTGCTGGTGCTTCAGGGCACCCGGACTGTCGACATCTACACCCTTGAGCATAAGCAGTTGCTTACCTTTGTCGTTGAACCGGACCGGATCCTGAAGAACGGAAAGGTCATCTATGAGGGACCGGCAATACTGGTGTGGCCCACCAAGGTATTCCATCGCATTACTTCCGGCAAGAATGGCTCGGCTTCCCTGAATTTCGCGGTCAGGAAGCCTGGCATAAACATGAAGACAAACTTCAACATCTACGATCTGGATACCACCGCAAACACCTACAAGCTCCTACGGGCAGGTCATCTGGACCAGAATCCGGGTTGACGGGGAAGCCAGCCGTCCAGCCGGCATGGTCCGATGGTGCTAGAGGATGCTGATCAGGCCGAGGATGGCTGCGCCAAGGGCAAGAATCGCCACCAGCCAGGTCCATAGAGGCAATGGTGCGGCTGCGCGGTTCCCGGCAGGCCGCAGGTTCCCCAAGGGCGGCTTGTCCAGGCCTGCAGCATTTACCGGGCCGCTGTAGCCGCAGACCGGACATCCATCAATGAATTTGGAAGGTTCAGCCGAGTAGCCACAGGTGGGACAGAGCACGGATGTGAACAGCCGCCCGCATTCCGGGCAGGCCCGCTCGTCCCGCCCCACCTCGGCGCCACAGTTCTGGCAGAAATAATGAGGCCCGGCATTGCGCCCTGAATGGCGGCCAGACTGGCTTTTCAGGCGCTTTCCTTGGCCCCGGCCCTGGATTCCGGTTTCGATCCCGAGGCGGCGGGGGTGGGAACAGAAGAGTTACCAGAATCACCTGAGGACTTCTTGTCCACATTGGATGAGGATGCATCGCCTTTGGATGAATCGCCGCCGGTGGACTCCCCGGTCTGTGAACCTGATTTGGAACTGCTGGAAACGGTTGAATTCTTGCCTTTGGAGTCATTCACATAAAAACCTGAACCCTTGAAGATGATACCGGCACCGCCGTTTATGACGCGACGGACATCCTTGCCGCACTTCGGGCAATCTTTTACGGGCTCCTCGGACATGCTCTGGGTTCTCTCGAATGAGTGGCCACAGACCCTGCATTCATATTCATATGTAGGCACAGCACTACCTCGCAGCGGAAGTAACAGATAGGATTTACCTGAATATATCCAAAAGCAGGCAGATAGTAAAGGACCCTTCCCCTGCGAAGGAATCCGGATATGCTTCCGGAACCCTTCCACTGCGGGAAGAACTGACGATTCACTTATAATCAACTTTTCACTAAATCATTGGAGCACAAGATATTGACTCGTGATTGCATCCTGCCGTAAGGTTCTTCGTATCAAGAAGACTTCACACTGAAGTCCTCTGCAGGAGGTAGTGATGATAATTGCAAACCCACTCAGCCAGGGGTACCGAAGGGCCTCGTTCCAGACCCGTTAGCAGAACAATGCGGCGTCGTTTTCATGCGCTGTCTTCGCTGAAAACAATCCAGTCCCTTCCCGTCCCCTACCACAACAACTTCATCCGAGCCTGAATCCGGCTCGCGACAGAATTGCCCGCATGGGCAGGGGAAATAACCATGTACATTGTCTATGAAACAGATCCGAACCCGGCGACTCAGGAGCGCAATCCTCTGGCGACTCTGGGATGGGATGATTTTTTTGCCGCAAGCCTGGCTAGTCTCGGCAGAAGCCTGACAGCAGGCAGGGTAGTAGAAGCCCGAAGAGGCTCCTTTGTGATCGCAGCCCTGGATGCAGAAGGAACCATCAGGGAAATGGAAGCAAAAGGCTCCGGTGCCTTGTCGGCAGCCTGTGCGACCAGGGCGGACTGGCCTGTAACCGGTGACTGGGTGGCGGTGCGGGAGCAGACCAGGGAAAACCAGCCCACCACCGGCAGCCAGGGGCTGGCCATTGTCGAAGCTGTCCTGCCTCGCCGGTCCGCCTTTTCCCGCAAGGCACCAGGAGACCCGGGCTACAACCGGATAGATGAACAGGTCCTGGCAGCCAATATCGACACGTCCTTGATCGTGGCAGCCGCGGGGAACGACTTCAGCCTCCGCAGGATTGAACGCTACGTAGCCTTGGCCATGAAGGCACACACGACACCGGTCATTGTCATTACCAAGGCCGACCTGGCTGGTGACACCATCGGGCAGCTTGTTGACCAGGCCTGCCGGGTCTGTCCCCCCCGGCAGGTCGTGGCAGTCTGTGCCCCCGACAACGAAGGCCTTGAAGCCCTGCTCCCCTTCCTGCCACCCGGATCCACAGCAGTCCTGCTAGGCTCGTCCGGCTCCGGCAAGTCTACCCTGCTCAATGCCCTGGCAGGCAGGCAGGCCAACAAGACGGGATCGGTCAGATCTTTTGACCAGCGGGGCAGGCATACAACCACCTCGCGGACCATGTTCAGCCTGCCTTCAGGCGCCATGATCATAGACACCCCGGGCCTGCGTGAAGTGCAGTTGAGGCTCGATGAGGATAGCCTGGATTCCGCCTTCCCGGAGATAGAAGAGGCTGCCGCATCCTGCAGGTTCAGGGATTGCACCCATACCAACGAGCCTGGTTGTGCCGTGAAGCAGGCCCTGGATGATGGTACCATTGCAGAAGACCGCTACAAGAGCTGGCTGGACCTGGGCCGTGAATCACGGTTTATCGAGGCACGCTCCGGCGGTCCTGCCCAGCGTGCCGAAAAAGCCAGGTGGATGACAATAAGCAAACTGGCCAAGGCGTACAAGAAAGGTGCCTGGGAGGCCGGGGACTGATCCCAAGGCTTCCAGGTAGCCCGGGCTATAGCTACGCCCGGATCATAGCTCCCTATGCTTCCTAACGCGCCGAGAGGCTGGCCAGATACTCCTCGATGAACTGGACCGGTGAAAGCTCCTTGTTGAGTATCCGGTTCACGCCATTGCATATCGGCATGGACAGGCGTTTGGCCTCGGCAATGCGCCTGACAAAGGTGGATGCCGGGGCACCCTCGGGCAGGTAGCCAAGCAGGTGTATCCGGGCAACCAGATCCGCTGCATCCTTGAAGGGCTCCAGGATGTTCTTCTCGACGATATCCCGACCAAAGCGTCTGTTGCGCCCGTGGATGGACCGGCAGGTTACATCCAGATCCCCCACCCCCGCGATGGACGTGAAGGTTTCAGGATGGGTTGCACCAAGAACCTGCCCGAAGGCCTGTATCTCGTTCAGGCCGGCGGCCAGGAGCAGGGATTCGGTATTGTCGCCAAACTCACCGGAACCGGTCTTGAGGGCATCTAGCATGCCGAAGGCAATGGCCACGACATTCTTCACGGCCCCGCAGACCTGGACACCCACGACATCAAGGGAGGGGAACACCAGAAGCCGCCGGCTCTGCAGCAACTCCCGTATGCGTATGGCATTGCGTCCATTGGCACTGGCTGCGGCCAGGCCCGTCATGCAGCCCCTGGAAACTTCCTCGGCATGGCTGGGACCGGAGATATACACCACGTTGCCACGGTAAAAACCAGGAAGATAGTCTTCCATGGTCTCCACTATCAGGCGGGGACCCTTTTCAGTTTCTATGAAGCCCTTGGTGAGCACCGCTATGAGGGTGCGACCCTCCATGATATCCGTGGAGAAGAGTATCTTTTTTATCATGCCAAGGATGTAGGGTGACGGCACGGCCATGAAGAGGAATTCCCGGCCGGTGGCTGCTTCCAGAGGGTCATTGGTGGCAACAAGCCCCGGTGGCAGGGTAACCCCGGGCAGGAAGGCTTCGTTCACATGACGGTTGTTTATGGCTTCCACCGTCGAGGCTTCAAGCGCCCACAGGCAGACCCGATGGCCATTCTCTGCCAGGCTCTTGGCTACTGCGGTGCCCCAGGCACCAGCGCCAATGACACCGACATCAAATCCACTCATCGTTGCCATCCTTCCAGCTTATCAACTCCGCGGGGGAGAAGAAGAGACCAATCTCGCGCTTGGCACTCTCAGCGCCATCGGAGGCATGGATCACATTCTTGCGGGTATGGTCGGCGTAGTCTCCCCGGATGGTTCCTGGCAAGGCATCCTCGACCTTGGTGGCACCGCACAGCTTCCGAAGGAGGCTCACGGCATCGTCACCACGTACCACCATGGCTACCACCGGACCACTGATGATGTAGTTGACGAGGGGTTCGTAAAAATCCTTGCCCACATGTTCGATGTAATGGGTCTCGGCCAGTTTCCGGTCTATCTTCATCAGCTTGAGTGCGACGATATCAAGCCCTTTTTTCTCTATCCTGGCCAGTATCTCGCCAACAAGGCGCCGCTGCACGATGCCAGGCTTGAGCATGGCGAAACTCAGTTCATTGGGCATAGATGGCCTCCCGAAAGATGAATGCTGGGTACGCTCCATGAGGCACCACGGCGATAGTACCGTATGTAGCTGAATCCAACAAGGCGATGCCCACCATTGCGGTCATCATCACGTGGTCCCTCCCGCTTGCCCATGGGCAGTACGCGTGCTAGCCTCAGGGTATGAATGTGGAGTTCCATTATTTCGGCATCTACTATCTGGCGAAGCAGGCAGGGCTGGATGATCACTTTTCAGCTTTGCTGGCCTCTTCTTCCCAGTATGTGGACGCTTCCACCTATCCTCTGGCCTTCTCTACCCCCAGGGAGCAACTGACCATAACGGTTACCCAGAATTATGTATTCTGGGATGAGGCTGTCCGCCGTGACATCTATCTGCCCTTCCATTTCCTGCCCGGTGGCATGCCGGACGCACGGACTGGATATCCCCATGCCTTGGCCAACCCCTACACCGTCCGCCCGAATGGTGAAACCGCCAAAGAACTGGTGATCCAGGCCTTCAAGGAAAAAGACCCCTACCTGATGGGCATAGCCCTGCACTCCTTTGCCGATACCTGGGCCCACCAGAACTTCTCGGGCCTGGTGGAAGATGGCAACCGCATTGCCAACGACAGTTCCATGCTCAGCCTGCCTCCCGCAGGGCATCTTCAGGCATTGACCCAGCCCGATGAGCCCGATCGGGTGTGGTATGATCCACGCCTGCCCGAACCGGAACGCCGGATCAGCAATGCCCA
>JAVEXH010000452.1:0-2903 GCA_034004175.1 Spirochaetia bacterium | reverse complement strand
AGGCCAGCACCAGATGTGGGCCGCCCAGTTCTTCCGCACCGACCAGGGCCGCGACTGGCTTTCATCAGGCGGTGCAGGAACCATGGGCTATGGTTTTCCGGCTGCCATAGGCGCACAGCTGGCCCGCCCCGGGGAGACCGTGGTGGCCATAGTGGGCGATGGCGGCTTCCAGATGACCGAGTGCGAATTGTCAACCGCGGCCTTGCAGAAGACAGCGGTAAAAATACTGATCGTGGACAACAAGTACCTCGGCATGGTCAGGCAGTGGCAGGACATCTTCTTCAATAACCGACTCTCCGGGGTGGCCATGGAGAACAACCCGGATTTCGTGAAGCTGGCCGAAGCCTACGGGCTGAAGGGCTTCCACGTAAGCAAGGTCGACGAGGTACGGTCTGTCCTGCAGGCTGCCCTGGACCACCCTGGCCCCTGCATCATACATGCCGAGGTGGAGCAGGAAGAAAACGTCTTTCCCATGATACCCGCCGGGGCAGACTACAGTGCCATGTTGCTGGAGAGGCCCAAGGGGCCGGTCGAGAAGCCCAAGGGGAGCACCTGATGAAGCACCATGCAGAACAACATACCATAAGCCTGCTCGTGGCCAACAAACCAGGCGTGCTGATTCGCATAGCCCTGGTCTTCTCGCGCCGGGGCTTCAACCTGGACAGCGTCGTGGTATCCCAGACCCACCGCGCCGAGTTCTCCCGGATGAACATCGTAGCCTCGGGTGACAAGGAAAGCCTGTCCCAGATCATCAAGCAGCTGGACAAGCTGGTTGATGTGGTGCATGTGGCAGACCACACCGGACAGGAGATAATCCAGGGCGAGATAGCCTTCATCAAGGTGAACTGCCCGGTGGAACTACGTACCGAACTCCTGCAGCTTGGTGATCATTTCCGGGCCCGCAGTGTAGATCTTACAGAGGACACCATCACCTTCGAGGCCACCGGCAAGACAACCAAGCTCAACGCCTTCCAGTTGATGCTGGAGAAATACGGTATACTTGAAAGTGTCCGCAGCGGAAAACTGCTGATGGCCAGGGGCAGACAGGATACCTGAGAAAATCCGACCCCAGCCTTCCTGAGCCTGTCTGCAGACTACCCGCCGCAGACAGGCTCAAGCAGCCTGCAGCGGCACAGCATGAACGGGAGGCAGCCCCATGAGGTACTCGAGTTTCTGCCACACCATGTTCCAGCAGATGGACGGGGCGCCACAGCTGGATCTGGATTCCGGAGCCCGCATTGTCATCATGAGCGACTTCCATGCCGGCAACGGCTCGCGCAAGGATGACCTCACGGAAAACGGCCAGCTCCTCCAGACCCTGCTCGAGCGGCACTACCTGCCCCGCGGCTCCACCCTGGTACTCAACGGCGACATAGAAGAATTGCAGAAGTACTCTTTCGAGACCGTGCGCCGTACCTGGGCCAGCCTCTTTGCACTCTTTGACCGCTTCAATGCCGAAGGCCGCTTGTACAAGATAGCCGGCAACCATGACGAGAAGATACTCGACATACCCGATTATCCCTACACAGTCCATGAGGGTCTGCGCCTGCTTACCGGCGGCAAGGAACTGTACGTGCTCCACGGACACCAGGCCTCCCACTACTACACCAACTACAACCACCTCATAGGCGGATTGGTGAAGTATGTAGTCAGGACCGCAGGCCTGCGCAGCATGAACGTTTCCAAGAACTCCAGGCGCAAGTTCAAGATAGAGAGGCGCCTGTACCGCTTCTGCCAGGACTACAAACGGGTGGCCATAATAGGCCATACCCACCGGCCCCTCTTCGAGTCAATGTCAAAATACGATTTCCTGCGCTTTTCCATAGAAGGCCTGTGCCGGGATTACCCCCTGGCAGACGAAGCCAGGAGAGTGGAAATATCAGCCACCCTGGCAGACTACAAGGAAGAGTTCAGCCGCCTGACAAGGCGCGACCGCAGACAGGCGGCGAATTCAATGCTGTACGGTAGTAACATCATCATGCCCTGCCTCTTCAATGCCGGCTGTGCAGTCGGCAGGAAGGGCATAACCGCCATAGAGGTGGAAGACGGGAAGATAGAACTGGTCTACTGGTTCGAGCACGGCAAGATGCGCCGTTACCTGTACCGGGAGTTCAAGAATGCCACAGCCCTGGAAGGCACCCCCTACTTCAGGGCTGTGATAAACTCGGACCGCCTGGATTATCTACTGGCCAGGATAGAGTTGCTGTCCTAGTACGCCTCGGTATGCACCCCAGCCACCGCCCGGCCCGACGGGTCGTTCATGGTAGCAAAGGCTGCATCCCACTCCAGGGCCTTGGCGGTGCTGCAGGCCACGCTGGCCTCGTAGGGCACTGTCCTGGCTGCACTGCCGGAGGGGAAGAAATCCTCGAAGATCGAGCGGTAGTAATACTGTTCCTTGGTCATGGGCGGGTTCACCGGATAGCGGTCGTGGGCCCGGGCAAACTGCTCGTCGCTTATCTTCTCCTCGCACAGCGCCTTCAGGGCATCTATCCAGCCATAGCCAACACCGTCGGAGAACTGCTCCTTCTGGCGCCAGACAATGTCCGCAGGCAAGAGGTCCTTGAAGGCCTCGCGAAGAAGCCACTTCTCCATACGGCCGTTGCCAGCCTTGCCGCTCAGCTTGTCAGTCGGATTCAGTCTCATGGCAACGTCCATGAACTCCTTATCCAGGAAGGGAACCCTGCCTTCCACACCCCAGGCAGACAGGGACTTGTTGGCCCTCAGGCAGTCGTACAGGTGCAGCTTGGACAGCTTGCGCACCGTCTCCTCGTGCAGTTCCCTGGCATCCGGAGCCTTGTGGAAGTACAGGTAACCGCCGAACAGCTCGTCCGAACCCTCTCCGCTGAGCACCATCTTGATGCCCATGGACTTTATGGCCCTGGCCAGCAGGTACATGGGCGTGG
>JAVEXH010000451.1:0-2905 GCA_034004175.1 Spirochaetia bacterium | reverse complement strand
GCCCAGCTTACGGACGCCAAATACATTTTTCTGACTTACGGCGAGTCCGGCGAGTCCGAGGGTGGCAAACCAGGATCGGTCAGCCATCACACCGGCGCCAACTGGGAAGCCGAGAAGCTGGAAGCCATCATCATCCGCTTCGTGAAGGAAGAGGTAGCCCAGTTATCGGATACTCCTCCCGAAGTGGACGAGTCGTACTTCACCGCGCGGAAGGTGGATGACGAGAGCCGGGAGCAGACCCTTGAGAAACTGTTCACCGAGGCCCTTGGCAACCTGCTTGATTACTCCAGCTTCAGGATAAAGCCGGAAACCCCGCTGGCCATATTGCCTGTGGTGGCTTCCGGAGATGGGGTGGACGCAACGGCCGAGTATTTTACCGAGAATCTGGCGCTGGCTGCTGCCGGCGTCAAACGATTTACCCTGGTGGAGCGCAAGGATCTGCAGACTATCCTGGCCGAGCTGGAACTTCAGTTGTCCGGCCTGGTTGACGAGACCAGCGCAGCCAGGCTGGGCAGCTTCCTGGGAGCCGAGGTTCTGGTTTCCGGAACCTTGTACCGCAAGGCAGATGACTACGAGCTCTTCCTGAAGCTGGTCCGGGTATCCAGTGCCGAGATACTGTCTGTTACCAAGGCCAGGGTCGACCTGGACCTGGGACTGTAGGGGCAGGGGGTGGCCGGCGCGGGTAAGGCAGACAGGACAGCGTACGAATGCAGTTCATGTGGCCATAGGGAGGTTAAGTGGCTGGGGCGTTGCCCGGCCTGTGGTGAGTGGAACACTCTGAGGGAGAGTGCAGCCCAGCCCAAGGGAGCCGGCAAGGCGGCGGTTCATCGTTTTACCATACCCCTGGCCGCGGTTGATCCTGCTGATGGTGTCAGGATCTCTTCGGGCATGGCCGAGGTGGACAGGGTGCTTGGGGGTGGCATCATGCGCGGCTCCAGCGTGCTTATCGGTGGTGAACCCGGTATCGGCAAGAGCACCTTGCTGCTTCAGATTGCGGCCAAGGCTGCAGTGAGCGGCAGGGTCCTGTATGTTTCTGGTGAGGAGAGTGCAGCCCAGATACGGCTCAGGGCGGACCGACTGGGCCTTGCCAGGGAAGGCCTTGAGCTTCTGTGTACTGGAGACCTCTCCGAGGCCATCATGGCCCTGGACAGGCTCAAGCCGAGCCTCTTTGTGGTGGATTCCATGCAGACCATGGTGGCCGCGGATGCCGGTGCTGTGCCCGGCACTGCCAACCAGGTGAAGTATTGCTCCATGGAGCTGTCAGGCTGGGCCCGGGAGCATGGTTCGGCCTGCTTCCTGGTGGCCCACGTGACCAAGGATGGTACGCTTGCGGGTCCGAAGGCGGCTGAGCATACCGTCGATGTGGTGCTCATGTTTGAGCAGAGCGAGTCCGACGTACGCTTCCTGCGTTCGGCCAAGAACCGCTATGGATCCACCGATGAGGTGGGCTTGTTCACCATGAGCGAGAATGGCTTGGGAGAGCTGAGCGACCCATCCAGCGTATTCCTGGTGCGCAGGGATGGCAACGCTCCTGCCGGCAGCGCGGTGGCGGCTACCTGGGAAGGCACCCGATGTCTGCTGGTTGAGATACAGGCTCTGACTGTTCCCGGCAAGGCTGCCATGTCACGGGTGTATTCAGAGCGCATTGACGCAGCCCGGGTGGCCCGGGTGGCGGCGGTGCTGGAGAAGCATGCAGGGATACGCCTGTCCGATCAGGATCTGTACGTGAATGTTGCCGGAGGCATTCGCCTGGCAGAGCCGGGGATAGATCTGGCCCTGGCTGCCGCCCTGTATTCTGCCCGGAGTGGCCTGGCCCTGCCTGCGGCCACGGCCCTGGCAGGAGAACTGTCCCTGGCCGGAGAAGTAAGGCCGGTGGCCAGGATGCGCGGCCGGGCCAGGGCTGCCAGGTCTCTCGGTTTTACCCGGGTGTATGGTCCTGTTGACGGCTCTCCGGCCCCTGCGATGAAATCGGGAGCGAAATCAGCAACGAAACCGGCGGCAAAATCGCTGGCGCAGGCGGCTTTGCCGGATGAGGATCCTGAATCCTGGGAAGCCCTGACCGGGATAGTCAGGGCCATAAAGGCATTGTTTGGCAGCTGAGAAGCTCTTCACAGCTGGCGTTCTGCCTTATTGCGCGGCGTGGAAAACCTGGCAGCTCAGGCCTTGTTTTTTCTGGCCTTGCCCTTCAGGGCTTCCAGTTCTTCCCGCAGCATCAGCTCATCGTTGATGTCCAGGCAAGAGCCGATGTAGCCAATGAATTCGCCGGCCTGGTTGTACCGTGGCTGGCCGTCATCACGGAGCCAGCGGTATACACCGTCATGTCGACGGAGCCGGTATTTCATGGAGAAGGCTTCACGGCGGTCAAAGGCTCCTATATAGGTTGCCATGCAGGCCTGCAGGTCTTCGGGGTGCACGCCTTTGGTCCAGCCGTCACCCTTTTCCTGTTCCGCCGTGCGGCCGGTGAAGTCAAGCCAGGTTTTGTTGAACCAGAAACAGGCCTTGTCGGTGCCGGACATCCATACCAGGGCCGGGGAAGTGTCTGCTACGGCGGCAAAACGCCGTTCGGATTCCAGGTGTGCACTCTGGGCTTGTTTTACCTCGGTGATATCCGCAAATGAAACCACGGTACCGGAAAAGATTTTCGGACCTACGACATACGGCACCACCCGCATCAGGAACCAGTGGCCGTCCAGGGTTTTGACTTCAAGACTCAGGGGTTTTGCAGTACGCTGGGATTCACGTATTGCATCGACAGGATCAATACCCTCTATGAAATGCTGGATGTTGGTGATGGGCCTGCCTAGATCGCTGTCCATCAACCTGAAGATATTGATGGTTTCCGGCGAGAAGCGCCGGATCTCGAGATTCTCGTCCAGGATGAGCTTGCCTATGTGGGTGGCGGTGA
>JAVEXH010000450.1:0-2912 GCA_034004175.1 Spirochaetia bacterium | reverse complement strand
CTGAGAGAGCATTCCCCTGTAGCTCAGCTGGCAGAGCAAGTGGCTGTTAACCACTGGGTCCGTGGTTCAAATCCGCGCGGGGGAGCTAGACAAAAAGACCGCCTTTCGGGGCGGTCTTTTTGTCTATAAGCACCACTCGCGGATTTGAACCGGAGGCTCTGTCCCGAGCCAGCGAGGGCGAGGCGCAGGACGCGCCGAGAAGAGCCGGAGGCGGGCTGGAAGGGTGAGCCAGGACGGCGAACCCTGGAAGCCAAATCCGCGCGGGGTGCAGTCCGAGCAGTGGCGCAGGACCGCAGGGGGTTCGGGGGGTATCCCCCCGCCTACAAGTGTCCGAGCAGTGGCGCAGGACCGCGAGGGCATCGACGCGAACCGGTGAGCGGTAGAGGGGGATCTGCCCCCAGTCATATAATGGCAAATCGCGAAGCTCACATACCCAAACCCAAGCCCTTCCGAATACCACCAGAAAATCGAGCATCAGGAAAGTATCCTGTCTTGGTATAGCCGCGTCTGCTTGACTGGTCGCATGTTGAATCGTACTCTTTATAGTACAGAGGATCGTATGATGGTTCAGGTCACAGCCAATGATCTCAAGACCAAAGGTGTCAATTTTCTGGATGAGGTGGCAAAGGACAGTGATGGCATAGTCATCACCGTCCGGGGTAAAGAGAAGTATGTGATTCTGCCCCTGGAATAGTATAACAAGCTGAGGGCGTATGAACTGGATGCGGCCATCAGGGAAGCCAAGGCAGATGTGCAAGCCGGGTGTTACCAGACCCTCTCGATAGAGGAGCATCTGGAGCGGATAAGGCATGTATAGGATTCTCTATACATCCAGTTATGAAACGAAGGCTGCCAGGTTCCTGAAAAAACATCCCGATCAGTACACCCAGTACACCAAGACCCTGCAATTGCTGGAACTCAATCCTTATCACCCATCGCTTTATTTGCATAGGTTCAGGACCACAATTTTTGAAGGGTACTCTGTTTCCATAAACCTGTCGTACCGGATCTCCCTTGAGTTTCTGGTAGAAGCTGAAGAGATCATCCCGGTGAACCACGGGGATCACCGGGATGGAAATGGATGCTTTGGTTTACAGGAATTTCGATCGGGTCGGCCAGTGCCAGCAGTTCGGCTGAAACTTCGCTGGCCAGGATAACCTGCAGGGATCCGGTCGGCGCTTCTGCCAGACTCGGGTCAAGGTTGGCGGATACCACCGATGGCTTGAGATTCCACATGGCTCCGGTAATGGGGTCTACAACCAGCCAGCCTATCCAGCCGCTCAGGAACAGGTTGCCGACCAGATACCAGCCTGCTTCAAGGGAACCGGTCAACCATATTTCCTTGGGACTGTATCCGGGGGCTTCGAAAACCACGCGGTATTTGCCTGGCTTGAAGTACCCGTCTCCGCGTGAGATAGGCAGGGTAATGGGAGTCCTGCCGCCAGCCACAACTATGCCGCTGGAATTGTATACAGACACCGGGGCATCTTTGGGGTCACTGGTGAAGGACATGTTCTGCTCCCCACCTTTCATGATGGTAGCACTGCCGATCATGGGCAGCAGGCCGAAGGTAATGACCACGATCATCAGAATCCGGTTTTTCATAGGCGCTCCTTGTTGAATGATTCTGTCCATCACAGAGCAGGAAGAGTGCCAGGGTAGTAATTGGTTCTTTTACCTGAGCTGTTGGGGATCGGGCAGGTTTTTCGGGTAACAGTTGTTTCCCGGTTAAGGAACTTCTGTTACTTTACCGGTCCTTATTACTGGGCTTGCGATTCCGGGTGACCAGGTTTTACCACTTAGCGAACATTTTTATCATCCTGGGCATATGCTGCTCTTGTTTGGGGGAATTGGCATACTACTTGCTGGTACACTGGGAGGAGGGCTTCTTGAGCCAAAAGGTACCAGGAAAAGCATGATTCACGTGATGGTAATCCCATGCTCGGTAATACCAAGCTCCGGCTTTTTTCTTGCGACCGCCCCGGTCCGGTGTTACAATGTCCTCAACATGAACAAATCTCCAATTGATGAACTAAATAGACTTTCAAGGCTGTCTGGTACTGACGAAGGGTTTTTCATACTGGCCATCCACTCGTTCATGGAGGGGCTTGCCAATTCCATCCGTCCTGACTTCACACTGTATGCTGGCTTCAATGATGTAATTGACATTCTCATGAGCTGGCTGGAGACCGGACAGCTCATGAGAATGTCCGCACGCAAGGCTCTGGTCAGGATAGCCAAGCAGCACCTGTTGGCCAATAATGTGCGCCATCGTTTTGACGGAGCTACCCAGGATGATGTAGCCACCACGATCGGCAATTTCCGGGGAATCTGCCTGGCTTTCTTTCTTGCTTCTCCTGCCTTGGATGTCATTGATGAGGGGCTTTCCTTCTGGAAGGCAAGCCGCCGGTGGCTTTAGCCAAGGAACTCAAGCAGGCCAGGATGCAGCTTGCCTAACTGGACAGCGACTGGTCCGGTGTCCAGTTAGGTTGGAGAGTTATGACGACTGTACCGAGGTGATGAAGATGAACAAGGCTGGCGGCTCAAGCTTACGTATACCGGAAGACAAGATACCGGAAGGTGAATACCCTGCGGTGCCGGCGCTGCTTACAATAGCGGGATTGGTTGAATACCTTTCACAGTTGGGTGTGCAGGTGGAGAACAACAGGGCCGCAGACGGCAGCATGTTGGTGTACTGAAGTAAAGCCGAGTTCGGCAAGCTGGCGAAGCATTTGCAGAAGAATAAGGTGGATGTGAGGTATTACCCTGAGGGCAGGAAGAAGAGGGTGGGGGAGCAGTGGGAAATAGATGTGGGGAAGAGGTTGGCCTAAGATGCGTTACCATCACTGTAAAGATAGGAATGATTAATGCAACAAACTAATATGAGCGTCAGTTCCTTGGTCGACATGTAC
>JAVEXH010000449.1:0-2935 GCA_034004175.1 Spirochaetia bacterium | reverse complement strand
AGGAAGCCGGCATGTGCGGCGGCGCGGAGCTGTATTGGCTTGTCCAGGGGATTTGCATACAGGTTGTAAAGCATCATCTCGTTCATGAATTCCATACCGCTGAGAGTTGCACTCATGTTGGGGTGGGCATACTGGAAGGCTGCCATGCCTCCATCACCTTCCCAGAGCCAGACGCGGCCGCGACGCTTTTCTATTATGCCCTGGAAGATCTCACGGAATCGTTCATAGGCGGTTCCAACATCTCCTGCATCGTTGGCGCGGACGATCCGGGTATTGTTGACAATATCGATGCGCAGGAGGGTAATCGGATACTCGACACCAGCCTTGAGTCTACCCCAGCTCGAAGTGCGCTGCCTGCGCGGGTCTTCATAGAAGAGCTCGGACTCCGGGTCAAGCAGATACCCCTCCTGCTCTACACCTTTGATGATCTCGTCTATGCCAGCGATGGGGTATTGCTTGCCCTTGTAACCATGGCGGTCCGCGTGCACAAGCCATTCGACAAGTTCTATGAAGAGGTCTGCCTCTATGAGATCGAGGACGATCCTGTTTACAGCATCCTGAACGGGTACCGGCACCGAGGGCGGAAAGCCCATGCGCTGGTTTATGTCATAGCCTATAACAAGGCTACGAGCCACGCGGAGCGAAAGTTCCATGCCCAGCGAAAGGTACAGAGTCCGCGTGACGTTCAGGACCAAGGGACTTTTTAGTCTCATGCTGATCCTTTTTACTTTTTGAACTGCCTGTCTCACCGATCCTGCGGTTCCAGCCGGTAAATCAGACACTTTTATGAATAATAATAGAACGCCTGCGCCAATTTTACCAGATTTTTTGAAAACCTCCCCATCTGGCCAGCCACCATGAAAAAATCCGGCTTTCAGTATGGATTGCTACCGGATATCAGTGACCGGGATCCGGAGGCTCAGTTGCCGGTAGCCAGCCATCGTGTGCCATACGCCTCATAACCATAAGCCAGAAGGGACCGACCAAAACCTTCGGGAGCAAAGGGAAGATCGATGACAAAGCGAGAAATGCCATCAGCGGCACAGTCTTCCCTGGCCATTTCAGCCAGCCTGCGGGCCAGTCCCAGCTTGCGGTGTGCTGCCTCAACATACAGGTAGGCCAGCTTTCCGAAGGTAGCACCCGAAATGGTGATCCTGCGGACTGCTGCCATTCCAGCAAGGGCTCCACCGGGTGCCTCGGCAAGATACAGGCCAAGCCCCTCAGGACCACCTCCAGCCAACTCTTTTTCAATACGGGAAAATTCATACTCCGCGATGACCTGGGGCAGATGACCCACGGCTTCATCAAGGCCACTCCTGAACAGTGAATCGCAAGTCTCCCAGGCGTCCCGGCCAGCCTTGCGCAGGGTAAAATCACCTGGTATCAGATCAGCATCATCCTCCGGCTCCGGTCCAAGCCGTGCAAGGCCGCTGGATTCCCGCAATCCATCGTACCATTCGGCCACCCTTCTGCCCATGGCAGCGTGCTTGTACTCGAACCAGCGCCGCTCGATATCGGGGTACTGCTCGAGGGTATTCTTGAAGGCCCTGAAGACCCCGCGTCCACGGGAAAGCACTCCCAGGAGGCCGGTTCTGGCCACGGGGTCACCCACGCCACCGGCAAAGGATTCCATCAGACGGAAACCATCGGCACTGGTCCACGCTGGAATGACAACAAGCGATTCCGGGTCTGCATCGGAAACATCCGATTGTTCCGGAAGGGCTTCACGGGACTCGGAATACATGATCACTTCACCGGTCTCTATATTTACCTTGGCTTCCGAATCCTGGTTTTCCATTGCAAAAATGATCTCATCGACCATCGCCGAGTCAAGTTCGAACATGACATTCCCCCATTGCTGATAATGGAACAAAGAAAGGCACCTGTAAAGCAGAGACTGCATTGCAAAGGTTATTGCCGATCGAACCTGCCTCGGGTATCCTGTGTGCACATGAAGAGCAGCGGGCAGGCCAGCCTACGGGCAGACATGCACATACACTCCCGGTATTCAGACGGCAGCCTGTGGCCATCAGAGATCGTGGACAGGAGCAGAAATGGCATCCAGGCCCTGTGTCTGACCGACCACGATACGATGGGCGGTGTTCCGGAGTTTCTTGAGGCTGCAGCATCCGCCGGCCTTGTTGCCTGGCCGGGGGTGGAGATCGACTGCACGGATCCCCGGATCGGCTACAAAAGCGAGGTGCTTGTCTACTTTCCGGCAGGCCGGTATGGGTCCACCGAATCCCTGGTCTCAGGCTACCGGAGCACGCGCAATGCCCGTATCCGGGAAGTATTCGAGCGTGCCAGGACCGTTTTCCACAAACAGGACCTGGACTTCGGACAAGTCCTTTCCTACCGAAGCTCGGGCAGGAAAGCCGGAGAAGCCAGTCCGGACCAGAGCGCCCTGCGCTTTGCAAAGACCGATGTCTTTGCTGCCCTGAAGCACGCCGGCGTTCTGCCATCAGCAACCGACTACCGTGAGTTCCGCAAGGCATACTTCGATTCCGGCCTGTTCTCGGACATCAGACTGCCCAGGCCAACCATCGAGGAAATAGCGGACGCCGTACGTGTTGATGGTGGTTTCATGGTAGTACCCCACCTGGGACACGAGTTCGATGACGACCCCCGGGTACTGGATGCCGAACTGCCTCGACTGAGACGTTGGTTGAAACGCTTCATGAAGCTGGGTATCCTTGGGGTCGAGTTGTACAAGTACCGAACCGATGAGAGCAAGGCAATCAATGATCGTATCCAGCGCGAGGCCCAGGCCCTGGGCTTTTTCTTTACCCACGGCTCCGATTGTCATGGCCCCGGGTCAGGCAAGGATTCAGAAGGCAGGTTCTGGGGTAAGTTTGATGGAGTTCCACCAGCGGACAGCATCACTCTGAGCGACGGTATGACTCTGTACGGTAAGGACTGAAACATGGCTCACTGC
>JAVEXH010000448.1:0-2949 GCA_034004175.1 Spirochaetia bacterium | reverse complement strand
GTAGTCATGAGGAACAGAGCCGCAATTGCCACGAGTCCTATCGTCTGGTAGCGTAGTACGGTTTTTACTTTGGTGGCCTTCCTTCTCACTGCTTCGATGACGAAAAGTACTATCCAGCCCCCATCCAGTATCGGTATAGGAAGCAGATTCATGGCAAACAGACCTATGGAAAGTACAGCCAGAAAGTTGAAAGACACTGTTATGCCTGAGGCCATTCCAGAAGAAAAACCTTCGGCAGCTATCTGTCCCACCATCCAGGTTATCCTTGCAGGGCCTGAGACGGCACGCAAGACATTTACACCCATGAACAGTGAACCTATGCCCCTGAAGGTAGCGCCAATGGTCTTTACTGTTTCACTCCAACCTCGGGCAAGGGCATCGATAGGGCTGTTTGCCTTGATTTCCAGGGTGATCCTGTTCCATATGATGCCGAGGTCGGTGGAACCGTCCGGTTCATAGACCAGGATCAGTGGAGCTTCCCCTGTCGTTTCTCCGCGCTGGTAGACCATAGTGACCCGCTCTGGCCGTTCTTCTGACAGATAATCATACAGTGCTGCGGAATGGCTGAAATTGAAACCGTTGGCAGATAGAAGAATATCACCTGTCTGCAAACCTGCAAGCCGGGCTGGTCCAGAGGGGCTGAGGTCAGCAATGTCAGTATCGATCCAGGCATACACGCCTACTTTGCCTGCTCCACTTTCCTTGTCCATACTCGGCACAACTCTGAGGTCAAGACGGTTTCCGGCCCGGTCTATACCGAGATCAATCGGCCTGCCTGCCGAGAGTGCAAAGGCTTCCTGGATCTCCGCAAACGATGATACGGATTCACCATCAATGGCAACGATGGCATCGCCACTCTTCAGGCCAGCAGCATCCGCAGGATAGGTTTCACCGGTAAACTCGCTGGCCAGAACTATGCGGTTTCCCCAGCTCTGTACTGAATAGCCAATGGCAAAAACTGCAGAAAAGACCATCACCGCGAAGACCACGTTCATCAGGGGGCCAGCCAAGGCTATCAGAATACGTTTCAGCGGGTTGACAGCAAAATAGGAACCTGCTTCCTTCGGAAATTCATCCAGCCCCAGTTCCATGGCCTTGCGGTACGAATCCTCGCCTTTCATCCTGCAGAATCCGCCGATCGGGAAGGCAGATATCCTGTAGGTGGTAGTACCCCGCTTGAAACCGGCCAGTTTCGGTCCCCACCCAATGGAGAATTCCTCTACCTCCACGCCGGCAATCCGTGCCATTATGAAGTGCCCGAGTTCGTGGAAAAACACCACAAGCCCAAGACCAAGGAGGCCCAATACTATATTCACTACGCTCATTCAATCTCCTGTACTTTTCTGGCCGCAACTATTCTTGCAGCTTTGTCAACTTCGATTACCTCGGTAATATCAGCCAGCATTACTGGCCAGGCCTTCTCAAGGGTAGGGGCAAGAATACGTTCGAGGTCGATGAAACGCAGTCTGCCGTCCATGAATGCCTCAACAGCAACTTCATTGGCTGCATTATATGCCACCGTAGCACCTTCGCCTGAATCCAATGCGTCATAGGCCAGAGTCAGCAAAGGATACCGCCCGTAGTCAACAGGCCTGAAGCTCATCGGAAAGAAGGCAGGATCAAGGTCGGCTACATCCTCATCCAGCATTTGTGGCCAGGCCAAGGCTGTCAGGATGGGCAATCTCATATCGGGTTTTGAAACCTGCGCATACAGTGATCCATCCCTGGTTCTTATGAAAGAATGTACTCTGCTTTCAGGGTGGATGACCACCTTGATCTCGCGGGATGCAAGACCAAACAGACGTGCTGCTTCGATTACTTCCAGACCTTTGTTTGCCATGCTGGCTGAATCAACAGTAATCTTGGCCCCCATTGACCAGGTAGGATGGGACAAGGCATCGGCGAGGGAAACCTTCGACAGGCTTTCGATCGGGAGATCCCTGAAAGCCCCTCCCGAAGCAGTCAGAAGGACTTCCTTGATGTTATTTTTCCCAAAGCGTTCAACCATACTGAAAATGGCGGCATGCTCTGAATCAACCGGGAGTACACGCCGTCCGTTGCCTTTGGCCAAGTCAAGAACTATCCTGCCGGCCATTACAATGGATTCCTTGTTTGCCAAGGCCAGATCCTTGCCGGATTCCAGAGCGGCAATACTTGGTTCAAGACCTGCAGCCCCTGCGGCTGCATTGACGACAATATCAGCCTCTGTTTCACGTATCAGTCGATCAAGGCCATCGGTACCGAAATACTGGATGCGATCGTCAGACGGAACCGCTCCACTGAGGCACAGCGGGATCGGGTTACCGGATTTTGTGGCATTCGCTGCGGTCTGCAGCAGGCTTGATTCATTTGTATGTGCAGACATGCCGGTCAGTGTGAATCTGTCCTTGTGGCGGTGCAGGACATCAAGTGTCTGGGTGCCTATGGATCCGGTGGCACCGATCACTATGATTCTTTTCATGATTTACTGCTGGATTTCCCGATACGGCAATCGTTCATGTCATCCCCAGAAGAACGATGAAACCGGAGAATACCGGAGCTGTAAACAGTATGCTATCAAAAGAATCCAGTATTCCACCCCGTCCTGGGATGATGGACCCTGAATCCTTTACCGATACAGCTCGTTTGATCGAAGACTCGAATAGATCGCCGGCAATAACCAGGAAACCACAGGCCACTCCGGCAATGAACAGGACAGACCAGTTCCTCGGGATAACACCAGGGAAAAAAAGTGGCCCTCCAAGGGCAGCTGCGACACTGCCAGTCATGCCTGCAATGAATCCTTCAAGGCTCTTCTTCGGCGAAACCGCCACGATACCACGGGTTCTGCCTATGGTGATGCCAAACAACCAGGCGAGACTGTCATTGGCAAAGACTATCAAGCTGTACCAGATGATCAATCGCCCACCGCTTATATCGATGGATGGCACTGCAAGCAGAGCGAGATCG
>JAVEXH010000447.1:0-2962 GCA_034004175.1 Spirochaetia bacterium | reverse complement strand
GCCCGCACAGTACCGAGCAGGGCGAGCACACCGCGTGGCTGGTCTGGTACCGTTCTGCCATGACCTCACCGGACAGGGCACGGCAACGCTCGTCGGTCCTGTCACGGAAATTGCGCACCGGTGCATAGCCTGAATCGACACCGGGATTCACACTGTAATTGGTGCCATAGGCCTTGTATGACTTGACGAAGGCATTCCGGGTGATCATTTTCTTGGCTTGGGTGTTCAGCCTGGCAAAGGTTTCCTGGGCAACGGGCCGTATGCGATGGGTCTGACCCACGGCGACGATGGCCTTCAGGTTCTTGGCACCCATCACCGTGCCCATGCCCCCACGGCCAAGGAAACGGTTGCCAGAGCGGATTACCGCATACAGGACGCCGTTCTCGCCGGCCGGCCCGATCACCAGGGCACCCTGGCCCGGTTTTGACACCAGGCTTGCCTGGACTGCTCCGGTCTCCATGCCCCAGAGTCCTCCGGCATCCTCGAAGGTCACACCGTTCTCATCCAGCCTGAGCACTGTCGGTCCTGAAGCCTTGCCGCTGACCAGCACGCCATCCCAGCCGGCGGTCTTGCAAGCCATGCCGAAGGGCCCGCCGCAGGAAGAAGCCACCATGAGGCCCGTAAGCGGCGACCTGGTGATGCCGGCGAAGCGGCCGGAGCAGGGAGCCCCGGTGCCTATGAAGGTACCCATCATGAAGGCCAGGATGTTGTCCGGCCCCAAAGGATCGATTTGTCCAAGCTTGCTGCCCAGCCGGTCGTAGATGAACTTGAGCCCGAGGCCCTTGCCGCCTATGTAGTCACGGAGATCAGCTTCCGAAGCGGTGTAGACCCTGGAACTCCGGCTGGTAAGGTCAATCTCGAGGTAGCGCATGGATTCGCCATGGACAATCTTCTTCCCAGTTCGGTCTGCCTTGCCGGTTTCGCTTTCTGACCTTTTGCCCCGCACTATGTCGAAAAGCCGCAGCAGATCTGCCTTGCCGAGGATGACAGGTACTGGATACAGGGGATTGGCCTCAGCCAGGGCCCGCTTCACCATGAGGGGTATGTCGGCATCCTGTATACCCTCCAGGGCAGTCGGTATGCCAAGTTCCTCGTTCATGGCCTTGATGATGGCTATGAAGGCAGCCGCAGCGGTCCTGTCGTCCAGGGCGGCATCCACCGTGCCAGAGTCACGGGCCAGCCTGGCCAGGCGTTTCTCCGCTGCCTGCCCGTAGTACTCCAGCACATGCGGCAGTATGACGGCATTGGCCAGACCGTGGGGTATGCCGTAGAAGCCGCCAAGTGTATGAGCCATGGCGTGTACATAGCCGATGTAAGCCCTGGTGAATGCTTTGCCTGCCAGGTAGGCAGCCCGCAGCAGTTTGCCTCTGCCGGCAAGATCGCCTGGATCGCGGTATACCCGGCCGAGGTTTTCCATCACCAGGCGGGTGGCTTCTATGGCATCGCGCTCGGTCTGGCTAGTGTTGCTCTGGCCAATGAAGGCCTCCACGGCATGGGTAAGGGCATCCATGCCGGTGGTGGCGGTGATATGCCCGGGCAGTTTTACGGTGAGTTCAGGATCAAGCACCGCGTAGTGCGGAATGAGGGAGTGGTCGTTGACCGGATACTTCTCATGGGTATCGGGATTGGAGACGACGGCCGCCAGGGTAGCCTCGCTGCCCGTTCCTGCCGTGGTAGGCACGGCGATGAGGGGTGGCAGCCGATGGAGGACCCTGAGCACACCCTTCATGCTTGCTATGGACTTGCCGGGCCGGGCAACCCTGGCTCCTACAGCCTTGGCGCAGTCCATGGGAGAGCCACCGCCGAAGGCCAGGATGGCCTGGCAGTTCTCGCGGTGATAATGGCCAAGGGCTGTCTCTATGTTGTCCACCGTTGGATTGGGCACCGTGCCATCGTAGATGAAGTGCCCTATGCCCTCGTTCCGCAGGTTTTCCAGGAGGCCATCCATGAGTCCGAGCCGGGCTATGCCTTGATCCGTCACGATGAGCACCTTGCCTATGGCCAGACGCCTGAGCAGAGCCGGCAGTTGCCCGAGGCTGCCCGGACCTTCCAGGAGCTGTGGCTCGCGCCAGGGCAACAGGGGTGAAACAATCCGGAAGATGCCCTGATAGGTTCTGCAGAAGAGGGTGTACACACTCATGGGAGCCTCCTGGATAGAACGTTGATACAATTTCCGGTCCTGTACCTGTATGGCTTTAACCGCGCAGCCGATCTGCGCGAGGCATCGGCGGCGCGCCTCAGAATCTCATGGAATTCCGCTTTTGGCAAATGCAGATAGAACATGCACACCAGATCATAGGCTGAGGTTCCGGCTGGTAACTGACCAGACTGGCCAGTTGCCCTTCGCCCTTGCCAGTGCTATTTTGAGTTGATGATAGATTACAATTATAGTCGCAATAACCTGGACACAGCGGACTCCCCCTACCTCAGGCAGCATCAGGACAATCCGGTCTGGTGGCAGCAGTGGTCTGCGGAGGTCCTGGACTACGCGGCCAAGGCCGGAAAGCCGGTGCTGGTGTCCGTTGGCTACTCCACGTGCCACTGGTGCCACGTCATGGCCGCCGAGGCCTTCTCGGACCAGGCCTGCGCGGCAGAGCTGAATGCCGGCTTCGTATGCATCAAAGTGGACCGGGAAGAGCGTCCCGACATAGACCAGCTGATGATGGGTTTCCTGGTGGGCACCACCGGCCAGGGCGGCTGGCCCCTGAATGTGTTCATGTCACCGGACCTGAAGCCCTTCTACGGAATGACCTATGCCGGGGTCCGGCCGCAATTCGGGAGACCGGGTTTTCCTGAAATACTGCAGCGGGTACTGGCGTTCTACCATGAAAACAAAGATAAGCTGACACCTTTTGAATTGCCTGAATCCGGGGGGTCAGACCTGGACGGTAGTTTTGATGCCCAGGGACATGGAAGTGCCGGAACCGAAAAGGACAAAGACAGTGCCACCGTCGACTTCGAA
>JAVEXH010000446.1:0-2965 GCA_034004175.1 Spirochaetia bacterium | reverse complement strand
AGCCGCAAAGGCCTCGAGCAATCGGTAATCGATCATGATCGACATTAGCATGAATTAACCAGGATTAGAAGTATTAATTTTACTAATAATGATACTTTTGATAGTCTTGTCCCTCAGTTCAGGCAACAAAATACAGGAGGCCCTGATGTTTCTGTTCTTCGCCATTGTCTCTGCCCTGTTCTATGGCCTGGGTGATTTTTCCGGTGGCTATGCAGCCAGCAAAAGCAGGATTCTCTCTGTACTGGTTGTTTCACAGGTGTTCGGCCTGGCCACGGCAGCAATTGCCTTGACGACTATGGGGCCGGGTTTGCCTGGTGGAGCCGACCTCATCTGGGGGCTGGTCGGCGGTCTTGCTGGTGCCTTGGGGATTGTCACGCTGTATCGTGGTATTGCCACCGGTGTGGTTGCAATTGTTTCGCCGACTGCCGCCTTGCTGAGTTCCATCCTGCCCTTGGGTGTTGGTCTGCTCCTGGGAGACAGGCCTGGAATCCTGGCCATTGTCGGGATTGTCCTTTGCGTGCCCGCGGTGCTTCTGCTCTCCTCTGGTCCCGCAGACACGGGAGCTGACAAGGCGCGTGTACGGTCATCGTTGTACCACGGTATTGTGGCGGGTTTGGGCTTTGGGCTCTTTTATGTGGCCTTGTCCCGCCCTGGGGTAAATTCCGGATTCTGGCCCCTGGTGGCTGCCCGTACGGCATCGATAGCTGTGGCACTGTTCATACTTCTGGCCAGGCGTGAGCCGCTTGTATTGAACAAGGGCAGCCGTATGCCAGCGGTTCTCGCGGGCATTCTTGATATGGTTGCCAATATTTTCTTTGTCCTTGCTTCCAGTGCGGGGATGCTGTCGATAGTGGCCATCGTAGTGTCCCTCTACCCTGCACCGACTGTCCTGATGGCCCGGGTAGTCTTCAAGGAACGCATCACTCCCGTCCGGTGGGTCGGGCTGGGTCTTTCCCTTGCTGGCCTGGCACTGATCAGCCTGGGATAGCCGCAACGTGCTCAGTACGGGATAGCCTCATTGCCTTGCGTACAGGTCTTGCATCGGCTAGACTTTGGCCGTGCGGGTCTGCTTGCCGGAACCGCTGATTATCCCCTGATGCAGGACGGTGCGTCATGTCAGATGAAATTGATCCCGAAATAGCCGCATTGCTTGGTGGTGATATGGGCGACTCCCCTCGTGGTCCTGTTCCTTTACCTGGTGGCAGTGCCTTTGGTGGGGGCTTGGGCGTCGACGGTGGCCCGAGTTTCGAAACCTTGTTCGGCGATATGGGTGTGGCCGGTGACGACGGGGGCGCCAAAGGCGAGTTCGATGTCGACCTGACCAAGAAGGCTTATACAGAGGTCAGGGTTTTCGAGGCGGTTCCGCCGAACAATTTCTTCGAGGATCCCCAGTTCTACCAGAAGGCCCTCTCCGGAGAGGGCGAGACTTCCCAGCGCTTCCATGAATTGCTGAAGAAATATCTGCAGGCTACGGATCCCAAGGACCGGGGTATGTACCGCCAGCAGGTGATAACCGCCTACTGGAACATGGTAGGCAAGATGTCACCCCGGGTCATCGCCTTGTCCCCCATCATACCCAAACAGCTCCTGGTCCGTTTCGGCCTTGCCCTTCCGACCATGATAAGCCCCGAGCAGAGGGCGCTGTTCGGCAAGGTGGTGTACAAAAAATCTTTTGACGAGCCGGTGTACTACCTGGATGAATGGCTTCGCAACATCGCCATAGGTCGGATAAATCCCAGCAGCACCGACGAGGTGAAGAGCGCCCGGAACGACGATCGTTCCAGGTACAACAACCTTTTACAAAAGGCTTCAGGGAAGCGTGACACCGCCGAGGCCTTGCTCAAGGCCAAGGCAGAGGAACGCAAGTCCATGGAGCAATTGCTCCGGGAAAAGGTCGACGGCATAGCGGAACATGGTGGCATGACGGGCTTCCATGCTGTTCCGGCTCCGTATTCAGAGACGCAGAAGAAGGCTATCAGCGAGTTTGCCGAGATAACCCGCCGCATGCTGGCTGCGGACAGGGAACTGATATCAGCAGCAGAGGCCTTCGATGAGGCATCCAAGGACGTAGAGAACCTGCGTGAAAAGGTCGGTGCCCTGGGTGAGGATACCAAGGCCGATCTGCAGGCTCTGGCCCAGGAGTTCGATACGGTGCGGCAGATGCTCAAGATGTGCGTCGGCAGGCAGGGCAACCATTTTCCCCTGGTTGCCAAGGAGTACTTCCATCTGAACCTGCGGGAGATGGGCACCCGGGAAAATGTGGTAGATGCCCTGGGCTGGCTTGAAAGCGTGGATTCCCAGGCTTACTGCAGGCCGTACAAGGGCACCCTCAACCGCATAGAGCCGTTTGTGGTCCTTCTGCCCTGTTATGGCGACCTTGGGGTCTGCTGGGAGCCTTTTGACCGGTACAACCGTCATACCAGCCGTTCACGCCTTGCGGTTCCCATGTATCCGAAAAACCTGAAGGTAGCCCTGGCCACAGCGGTGGCTGACATGCGCTGGCAGGCCGCCAAGGAGAAGGCTTCGTATTACTGGATGGAAGAGGGGCTGACCGGCAACTATTACCAGTGGTTCACCAAGCAGAAGCTGAAGGGTGACGTCAAGGAGTACTTCATCCAGGACTACATCACCTGGGTTACCAAGGAGAGCGAAGGCATACAGAAGCTGGACAAGGAAGTCCGGGCGCTGTTCTGGCGGCTCATGCCCTTCCAGCAGCCCATCAAGGAAAAACTGCGTGACCGGAGCTTTGTCTACCAGGAACTCTACCAGCGGGACATCAACCGGAGTCTTTCAGACGGATATTGAGTCTTGGTGGCAACGAGTCTCACGTGGGTACTGATTCCGGCCGCGGCTTCCGGGCCTTCATGGTGGTCAGATAGACGCCGGCCACCGCTACTGCCGCACCGCCGAGTTGCAGGGGGCTGAGCCGTTCTCCAAGGATGAAGAACGAGGCCACCACAGACAC
>JAVEXH010000445.1:0-2970 GCA_034004175.1 Spirochaetia bacterium | reverse complement strand
TCGCACATCATCTCCGGGTGCCATTGAACGGCCAGTACCGGAACGCCACTTTCCCTCTCCATGCCCTCTATGACCCCATCGGGAGCCAGGGCGTTCACGGTGAAGCCAGGCGCCAGGTCTTTTACAGCCAGATGGTGGAAGCTGTTGGTGAGTATCACTGTCTCCGGGAAGAGCTTTGCAAGCATGGTGCCCTCTGTCAGGGTCACTTGATGGCCGCGGGTTTCTTTTCTGCTCTTCTGGTAATGCTGTATGTAGCTTCCCGGGATCAGGGTAAGATCCTGGTACAGGCTGCCACCAAAGGCAATGTTCAGCATCTGCAGGCCTCGGCAGATGCCCAGGATAGGCTTGCCCAGTTCGTTTGCCACCCGTATCACCGCCAATTGGTGCTCATCAACTTCCGGAAAGATGAAGTCGATGCGGCGATTCGGGTTTTCGCCGTACAGCAACGGGTCTGGGTCATAACCGCCGGTCATGAGGATACCGTCCGTTGCCGCCACCTGTCGGCGGATCAGTTCCAGGTCCTGTATCACCGGCAGCATCAGAGGCACTGCCCCGGCTGCCGCTACAGCCGTAACATAGTCATGATTGACGTATGAGCGTTCCATCCCGGGGAAGGGCTCGGTGGCGGTTATGAGCAGGCTTGCTGCGATGCCGATGACTGGTGGCGACCCCGCGGGGCCAGCTTTTTCTAGTGCCATGATGCAGTGTACTTGCAAGAAGTATGCCGAACTGACAGGAAATCTTCTTGAATAATCGTGGCCAACTCCAGCGGAAGAATCCAGCCCGTAAACCAGTCCCGTAATCCAGTACCGGGAGTTCCCAGGTCCAATCAGGATGGATACGCGAATACCAGACTGGAGGCCAGGTGAAATTTGATGTGTTCCGCGGTTGGTGTCGTTTGAATGAAAACAGCTGTATTTTTTGAATGAAAACAGCTGCTGTTGCTGCAGCCCGGTATCTACTCATCCGGAAAAATTCTGGTTGTCCATGGAGTAGGGGCCATGTTTGCTTCAGTACTCTGTTTATCCGGATCAGGAGATCCAGACAGCATCAACTCAGGGTTCCGGCAAGCCAAGGCGAGGCTGGCCTCTGCAACAGGCTTTAATTGGCTAAATTGGATGGTGTTATCACCTATTTGCCAGCCAGATAGCGACTTGTCTGCCTTTCAGGGTAAGGCGGGTACCTCTGCGCCCGGCCTGGGTTTCAGCCAGGCCACGGTGATTCAGCAGGTCCAGCAGGCTCCTGATGCGGCCTTCCCCGAGGCTGATGCCCCTTGTGGCCAGAACAGCCTGCAGTCCCGCACGGCCCACCCCTACCCGGCCTGCCTCCGAACCCGCCGCACCTGAACCTTGGCCGCAGGACTCATGGATGGCTGCCAGGATTTCCAGTGGATCCTGGCCATGACCTTCTCTGGTGAGGATGGCCACCTCTGCATCAAAATCGGCTGTCTGGTTGGTTATGTGCTCTGGCAGGGCGTTGATACCTATCCCGCCATCGGCCAGGAAAGACGCATAGCTGGCCACATTCCAGAGTTCCCGCACGTTTCCCGGCCAGGGATAGCCAAGCAGGGCGTCCCGGGCTTCGGCTGACAGGTTTTTGGGCTTGTCCGCATTCTGGTTGCTGAAGTATTCGAAGAGCAGGGGGATGTCATCCGGCCGTTCCCGTAGAGGTGGGATGCGCAGGGGGAGTACGTTGAGGCGATAATACAGATCCTCGCGGAAGCGGCCGTCGGCTATCCTGTCTTCCAGATCCTGGTTCGTGGCTGCTATGACCCGTATGTCGACATTGATGATCTTCCCCGATCCGATTCGCATAACCTGTCGTTCCTGAAGAACCCGTAGCATCTTGGCTTGCATGGCCAGGGGCATGTCCCCGATCTCGTCAAGGAAGATGGTTCCGTTGTTGGCTTCCTCGAAGAGGCCGGGTTTGCCGGCCTTGAGGGCGCCGGTGAAGGCTCCGGCTTCATAGCCGAAGAGTTCGCTCTCCACAAGGCTCTCCGGCACCGCCGCGCAGTTGAAGGCCACAAAGGACTGGTTCCGGCGGTCCGAGGCCGCGTGAATGGCATGGGCAAAGAGTTCCTTGCCGGTTCCGCTTTCGCCACTGATGAAAACCGGCAGGCTGGAAGCGGCAAACTTGCCAGCCATCTGCTTGCACTTGAGCATGGCCGGGGAACTGGTCTTGATGTCGTCGAATACATACTGCGAAACAAAACCAGAGGCTTTGAGTCTGGCGTTCAGGTTCTGCTCGAGGCGCCGGATGTAGGTTATGTCCCGGAAGTTGTAATAGGTGCCCGAAGGCTGGCCGAAGTGCTCCAGCCTGGTGGCTGTGAGCATGAAACTCCGGCCTTTGTACTGTACCAGTTCGTCATCGATCCTGGGCTTTCCAAGAACTGACAGCAGCGGTTCCTGCACCAGTTTCTCAAGCGGCTGGCCAGCCAGTTCCTGGCCGGTGCCCAGCATGCCTGTCAGGGCCTTGTTGTGCAGGCTGACCAGACCGGCGGTATCCACCAGCAGTATACCCTCGTGGGAGATGTTCATGATGGAATCCAGTTCCAGGTTCCGCAGGTACAGTTGCCGGTACTGGCTGTTTATGCCGCTTTCAAGAGGCACCTGGTCTTCGGAGTAACGGTACAGCCGTTGGTGAAGCCCGGGGTCGGTGATGCCCAGCATGTCTATGATCTGTATGAAGGTAGAAATGTCCATCAGCCTATTGCCGGTATCAAGGACATTCTCTATGTGCTTGGGCACATGGAGACGCTCGCCTGGAGTTATGGCTATCATGATGTCAGGATAATCATGCCGGGGGTCGTAGGGCACCAGATCCAGATGGTCTATGCCAATCTGGTACAACAAGGAAATGAACTCCATGGTGGTGTCATAGGTATCGTTTACCACCAGCACCCTGGTGCCAGGCGGGATGGAGCATATACGGTAGATTTCGCTCTTGCGGATGGTGCGGTTGGCCAGCACG
>JAVEXH010000030.1:0-13725 GCA_034004175.1 Spirochaetia bacterium | reverse complement strand
ACCCGATGACGAAGTAACCCGGTGACGAAGAAATCCGATCATGAAGAAAACCAGCAAGGCTATACCCGCATGAGTGCCATCCTCGTCATTGATGCCGAACCGGGGATACGAACAACCGTCAAGGACATCCTGGAGGACGAGGGCCACCGGGCCTTCTCCGCCGAAGACGGCCCGGCAGGACTGGAACTCCTCAAACGGGAGCGCGTGGATGTTGTCCTGCTGGATGTATGGCTGCCACGCATGGGCGGTATTGATGTGCTGAAGGCCATCAAGGCCGACTATCCAGCAGTGGAAGTCATAGTGGTCTCCGGCCATGCTTCCATCGACATGGCAGTAAACGCCGTGAAGCTGGGAGCCTTCGATTTCATAGAAAAACCCCTGTCAATCGAACGACTGGTAACCGCGGTGAGGAACGCCCGGGCCTTGTCCAGCCTGCGCATGGAAAACGCCAAGCTCAGACGCAACACCGTGGAGAATCCGGAGCTTTTCGGCACCTCTGCGGCCATGAACCAGGTGCGTGAACTGATCCGCCAGAGCGCCGACTCGGATGCCAGGGTGCTCATCACCGGCGAAAACGGTACGGGCAAGGAAATGGCAGCCCGTAGCATACATGCCCAGTCGGCCAGGGCCACCGGCCCCTTCGTAGCGGTGAACTGCGCAGCCATGCCGGACACCCTGATAGAAAGCGAACTCTTCGGGCATGAAAAGGGTTCTTTCACCGACGCTTCATCACGGCGGAAAGGCAAGTTCGAGACAGCCCACACCGGAACCCTCTTCCTGGACGAGATAGCCGACATGTCACTCCAGGCCCAGTCAAAGGTGCTGCGGGCCATACAGGAGATGCGTTTCGAGCGTCTTGGCGGCGAGGAAACCCTGGAAGTGGACGTACGCATCATAGCCGCCACCAACAAGGACCTGAAACACGAGATAGCCAGAGGAACCTTCCGGGAAGACCTTTTCTTCCGGCTGAATGTGATACCCATACATATGCCAGCCCTGCGCGAACGCCCCGAGGACATACCAGTACTGGCCGCCCGCTTCCTGGCCACCTACGCCACCAGGGATTCCAGCCCCAGGCTCCTGTCCGCCGGAGCGGCTGGAATCCTGGCAACCCATCCATGGCCGGGAAATGTGCGGGAACTGAAGAATTTCGTGGAACGCATATCGGTCATGTGCGACGACAATCCCGTGCCGGAGTCGGCAGTACGGCATTTCCTGGCTGGCATGGACGGCAAACCCGGGACCCAAGCCGCGGAAGGCTTCACGGAACTGGTGGAATTGCGCCTGACAGCTGCAAAAGATGCCTTCGAACGCAAATATCTTGTTCACAACCTGAGAAAACATGATTATAATATTGCCCGTGCAGCCGAGTGCATCGGCGTGTACCCCAGCAATCTGCATGCAAAGATCAAGAAGTACGGAATAGAGGTCGGCGAATGAAAATGTTGACCGAACGTCAGAAGGAAGTACTCGACTTCATCGAGCACTACATCGACACCCATCCATCCCCGCCAACCATCCGCGAGATAGCCGACCATTTCACCATGTCGGTAAAGGGTGCCTACGACCATATCAAGGCCATAGAACGCAAAGGCTGCATCCGGGTCGGCGAGAACCGCTCCCGGGCCATAGAACTCATAGGCCGCCAGGCAGGGCATGGGCCTACTGTGGAAGTGCCCCTCCTCGGAGAAGTGGCCGCGGGCAAGCCCATCTTTGCCGAGGAAAACTTCGATTCCACCGTGCACGTACCATCTGCCATGACCGGCAATACCCGCTGTTTTGCCCTGCGGGTACGCGGGGACAGCATGATAAACGCCGGCATTCTGGACGGAGACGTGGCCGTGATCGAGCAACGCAGCGTGGCATCCAACGGAGAAATTGTCGTGGCCATGATGGAAGACTCGGTTACCCTCAAACGCTTCTTCCGCGAGAAAGGCCGCATCCGCTTGTCACCGGAGAATCCCGAGCACAGCCCCATCTTTACCCAGGACGTGCGTATCCTCGGTAAGCTCCGCGGCATCGTGCGCACCTACTGAGAAAGCCGCAATGGATCCTGTACTCATAGTCGGTGGCCCTGAAACCGGTCGCCTGAACGATTTCATACGCCAGAGCCGTCAGCGCTGTGCCAAGGAATGGGGCGAAGAACCCGAAGAGCACCGCCTGTACGCCCAGGACACCCCGGTACCAAAACTGCTGGACCTGCTCATGAACGGATCCCTGTTCTCCGCAGGCAAGTTTGTGCAGTATCTCGGCGCCGACCAGGTAAAAGCCAAGGAGGACGCCCGCGCCCTGGCGGCCTATGCCCGGAACCCTGCGGAGCGGACCGTCCTGGTCCTGGTATCAGACGGCCTGGGCGTGGACAAGCTGGTGGAGGACGCGGTTCCCAAGGACGCCAAAAAAATATTCTGGGAGCTGTCCGCCGCCGAGATGGGCCGGTGGATACGTGACTACTTCAGCTCCCAGGGTCTCGGAGCCGACGAAGAAGCCATCGAAGCCCTCCTTGAGCTGGTGGACAACAACACCGAAACCCTGAAGACAGAATGCTCGCGGCTGTCGCTCTTCTTCCCCCGGGGAGCGAGGCTCACCGAGGCTGACATAGAAGAGTATGTAGCCCACAACAGGGCTGAAGACGCCTTCAGCCTCTTCGACCGCATGGCCACCGGCAGCTTCGAGCAGGCCCTGGACGTGCTGGCCGCCATCATGGCAGGCAAGGAATCCAGCGGCGTAGGCCTGCTGGCCGGCCTCCTGTGGTGTTTCAGACGCCTTTCTTCCCTCCACGACAGCCTAGCAGCGGGCAGCCCCTACGAGCAGGCTGCCAGGAACCTGCGCATCACGCGGCGCTCAGCCCTGGCCGTGCACGACCAAGCCCGCCGGCGCTGGCCCCGGGAAACATGCAGTCGGCTGGTAGCCTTCGGCGTGGAGACCGACGTTCGCCTGCGTGCATCAGGCCAGGTACACGAGCGGGTCCTGCTGGAACTCTTCATCTACGGCTGCATGGTAACCAAAGGCCCGGTAGCCATGGAGAACCCCCGCACACGGTACTGACTCTCCCGCATCAGAGCCTGCTCAGGAATCCGGCGGCTTGAGGCGCCACTGCCCAAACTCGAAACTCATGCGAAAGCGCTTCTTGACAAACAGGATGCTGGCCATGCCCTCTATCTGCATGCCCTGGGCAACCAGAGCTCTGTCCCCGTTCGACGCAGGCTCCAGGACCCGGTAGTAGATGGTTGACGACATGGATGATACCAGCGGCGGCAGGCTAAGCCAACTCTGGCTGGCAGAGATAGCCAGACCGTCGGTGCTGAACAAGGCAGTGCCCTCAAGCTCCACCCCGTCCCGTTTGATGGTGTAGGGTATCAGCAAACCTTCCGTGGTACGCCGGGGCGTGCCCGGGAACAGAGCCGACGTCCAGGCAGGATCAAATGGCGTTGCATCAAAACCGGCAGGCGGCCCGCCCCTGCCCTCCGAAGAAGACCGGTTGTAGCGCTTCTGCCAGTCGGCGGTCACATCCTTTCCGTTCTTCTGTGCCCGTATCACCGTGCTGACAAGTTTCCCCTCTGCCCGGTGGGTCCGTATCTCGCCGGATTCGGTGGACTGCACCATGCCGTCGGGGTCCAGCTCTTCGATGCGCACAATCGTGTGGCCGGGCTCATAGCCAAGCCCCCTGCCGTAAGCCGCAGTTGCCGCAGACCACCAGGCCGCCTCTGCAGCCGGAGAAGATATCGTCAACACATAAAAAAACAAGCAAGCAAAAAAACGTTGCATGCAAGCTCCTTACAGACCGATGATATATATGATAGAATATATCGCTTTCATGCGTACCCTGCACAACGGAATGGATACCGCAACATGCTCTACAACGATTCCACTGACGAAGCCGGTAATTCCTGGGGGATGACCCCGGCAATAGACAGGCTTGCACTGTCACGAACCCTGTTGTCCATCACCCGGGACGGTGTATTCTTCATGGACAGTTGCTTCAGGATACGATATGCGAACCCGGTGTTTGTCAAAGCCCTGAACATGAACCGCCAGGAACACTGGGCCTGTGTCGACCCCACACCACCGGAGCTCTCCAGCCCCATCAAGGAGGCCGGAAGCGATGGTTCCCATCCCGGCCTGCATGAAATTTACACTGACGTCCGGAACAGGGCCAATCTTGCCAACGCCCAGGTTGCCCTTGCTGCGGCAGGCTTCTGGAATGGAGACCTGATCAGGATCACTCCCAACGGCGATTCACGGGTGGACGAAGTGACCATAGCCCTGGCCAGACAGGCCAGCGGAGCCATGAGCAATGCATCCGATACAGCCCTGAGGTATGTAGGAGTGGCCCGTGACGTGAGTGATGAGCGGGCAGCCCACGAACGCCTTGCCTGGACACGGAACCACGACGAACTGACAGGCCTGCCGAACCGGGCCCTGTTCACCCTGGCCACCGACCAGATCATAGCCAGGACCGGCGAGGGTAGCCTGGCGCTGATCGTGGCCGATCTGGACGATTTCAAACAGTACAATACCAGCCGTTCCCATGAACTGGGTGACCGCCTGCTGCAGGAAACCGCCAGGCGCATCTCGGCTACCGTGCGGGCAGGCGACATGAGCGCCCGCACCGCAGGAGACGAGTTCAGCGTCCTCATGCCCATCCGGGCCGCCAGCGAGGCCAGGGAGGCTGCACAACGCGTGGCTGCAGCCTTCAGTCAGGCCATACAGGTAGACGGCGAGTGCTTTGCCCTGAAGGCCAGCATAGGCGTTGCCGTCTGGCCTGCCGACGGCAACGATGCCTCGTCACTGCTGGCAGCAGCCGACCTAGCCATGCAGGCCTGCAAGGAAAAAGGCCGGGACGGCATCATGCTGTACGAGGAGGGTCTGACCCTGGACCGTATAGGCAGACGCGCCATGGAAAAGGATCTGCGGTCGGCCCTTGACGGCAACCTGCTGTCCGTCAGTTACCAGCCAGTTGTCAGGGTGGACTCAGGGGCTGTGGAAAGCGTTGAAGCCCTGGTGCGCTGGTGCGACCCCGAACGCGGGGACATAGCTCCTGACCGCTTCATACCCCTGGCCGAAGAGACAGGCCTCATCATGCGCCTGGGCGAGCAGGTGATGCTGTCTGCCTGCCAGCAGGGCCTGCACTGGGCCTGCCCTACCGGACCCAGCATCAAGGTTGCCGTCAATGTATCTCCCATCCAGCTTGAGCACCCGGGCTTCACCGATTTCATTGCCCGCACCCTGGAGCTTACCGCCCTGCCACCCGAACGCCTGGTCATCGAGATAACCGAAAGCACCCTGCTTGAACACATGGAAGACGCCGCGGCCACCCTGACCAGCCTCAAGCTCCTGGGTGTTTCCATCTCTGTTGACGATTTCGGCACCGGCTACTCCTCCCTGGCCTACCTCAAGAACCTGCCCCTGGACATACTCAAAATAGACCGGGAGTTCATAAAGGATCTTGAAGGCTCCGAAGCGGGCCGTGACATCGTGGCGGGCATCATAAACCTGGCCCACCGCATGGGCCTTTCCGTAGTGGCAGAAGGCGTTGAAACCGCAGGCCAGTTCGGCATACTGCGGGAGCTGAAGTGCGACCACGCCCAGGGCTTTCTCTTCAGCCGCGCCATAAGTCCCCAGGAAATAGAAAGCCGCTACCTGGCCCTCTCCGGCGGCTCCAGGCTTTCTGCTTTCCTGAACTAACCCTCCCGGCAGATCGGGACGACGGATGGGGACAGAGCAGGCAAACTGGAACCGACTTACAGGTGCCGTTGGCAATGGGCTGAAGAAAAGAATCGCTAAACCAGCTGGGCGGGCTGGATTCCCAAAGCCGCGGCGATCCTTACTCGACTGCTGTACCGCATCCTGGTCGAGGATTCAAGCTGCGAATATGCGGCCTGACTGATACCCATTCTGTCCGCCATGTCGGCTTGGGTCAGCTCCAGATACTCCCGCCAAGCCTTGACCACGCTTGCCCCATCCACCATACGGGACACCACTTCGTGAGGAATATGATCAGTATAACCAGCTACAGCAGCAAGGTTTTTGTATAAATCATAAGGTATGACCGCGAAGGCTGGTTTGCCGTCCATACCATTTATTATCTGTGCATCAATAGGTGTTGTCATCACGTCTTCTAACCTCCTCAACATGTACTATGTGCGCCATCCCATCAAAATCAAAGAAGATTCTGAATCGCCCAATCCTCAAGCGATACTGACTGCGATGGTCAACCAATTTCTTGATGTTTGAGCACTGTGGGAAATCTGCAAGAGTCTCTACACCTGACCGCAAAGTCTGCTGATCATCCACAGGGAACCTAAGCAGCTGGCGTACAGCCTTAGGAGCCCAATCTATTTTATTCATAAGATTAACATAAGTTATAACAATTTTTTTGTCAAATATATAAGTTAAATTATTCCCGAAATTGGGACAGAGCTGGAAGGCAGAAAAGAGATCCGGAAATCAGTATACTCTTGCCCATGGAACGCGACAGAAACCTGAAGAGGCGCACCGGCGTAGCGGTCAGGCCAATGACCATAGACGACCTGGCTCCGGTATTCCACCTGGGCGAACAGTTGTTCACCGCCCAGACCTTTCCGACCCTCTACCGCACCTGGGACGAATATGAAGTGCTATCCTTTTTCCAGGACGACCCCGACTTCTGCTTTGTGGCAGAAGATGAAGAGGAGGAAGGTCCCATCCTCGGCTTCGTGATGGGCACTACCATCCACAAGCGCCGCTCGTCCTGGAGTTACGGCTACCTGGTCTGGCTGGGCATAGCCGAAAACGCCCACGGCCAGGGAGTGGCCACCAAGCTGTTCAATACCTTCAAGGACTGCATGGAAGAAGAAGGCGTCCGGATGCTCATCATCGACACGGAAGCAGACAACGACCCGGCCCTGAGCTTCTTCCGCAAGCAGGGCTTCGGCTCCGACCGGGAGCACATCTACCTGTCCATGAACCTGGAGACAGCCAAGCGCAGCAAGCGCGAAAGCGGCCGCAGACCGTGAATCCCGCACGGCTTCAGACCCTCTTCCGGGATCTTGTAGACGCGTACACACCCACAGGCAAGGAGCAGGAAGCCATAGGCCTCCTGCAGGATTTCTTCGGCAAGGCCGGCATCCCCACAACCCTGCAACAGGTTGACGAAGACCGCAGCAACCTCCTGGTGTTCCCTGAGGGTGGCCAGGATCCTGCCCTGCTTTTCCTGTGCCATGTAGACACCGTGGCCGCGCCGGATTGGGAAAGCTGGTACTGGATCCAGCATGGTGACAGGATCGAAGGCCTTGGAACCTCGGACATGAAGTCCGGCTGTGCCGCCGTGGCAGAAGCCTATGTATCGATGATGGAACAGCGTACCAATCCCCCGAGCTCTGTCCCTGCCGGCGGCACCGCCGGCAGCCCGCCGATTGCCCTGGCTTTCGTGGTGGGCGAGGAAGAGGACGGAGCCGGCACAGCCAGGCTGATGGAAGACTGGCGCTTCCCGATGGCGGTGGTGGCAGAGCCCACAGACCTGCGGCCCTGTTTCTCCCATTACGGCTACGTGGAAGCCAAGATCCTGGCCCAGGGCCGCAGAGTACACGCATCGGTGGCACCCCTGGGGGTAAGCCCGGTGGCCGAGTTGCTGCGCTTCCTGCTGGCTGCGATAGAGCACTTCAAGGGCCGGGGCGACGGAGTCATCTACAATTACCGTGACCTGAGCAGCTCTCCCTCGGGCTTTGCCGTACCGGATTGGTGCGAAGCCTGGGTCGACCTGCACCTGCCACCCGAGGTCGCCCCTGCTCCTCTGATCTACGACCTTGAAGAACTGCTTGAAGCCCAGAAGCAGGAGCGGACCAACCTGGATGCCAGGCTGTCCTTCACCACCGTGCACGAAGGCTACGACCTGCCAGCCCGGGGTTCCTTCTGGGACTGGGCCAAGGAGTCCTTCAGGATAGCCGGTCTTCCTTTCCAGCCCGACAGCTTCCGCAGCCACTCTGATGCGTCATTGCTGTGGCGCGACGGCACCCGGGCCATGATCCTTGGCCCCGGCCGGCTTGAAGAAGCCCACCGCAGCGGTGAAGGCGTCTCCTGGAAGCAGGTCTGCGATGCTGCCCAGCTGTACGAGATCATGATGCTGGGGAGTGGTAAATTGGGGGAGTGAGCAGGAGATTCAGAAGCCGGTTATCAATAAATCAATGGCGGCGATCACTTCCTGCCGGTATCCTTCCGCAGTCGTGAACAGGCTGCCTAATACCTTCTGAGGTACAGCTGCCATCTCGGAGACAAGCGCCACATACTCTTTGTCACCCAGGTGAAGTACAGGATGCAGGCGACCAATGACCGGCCCGGCACCCTTCTCCCGCAGAGGGACCACAAGCCGCGTGGCCAGATCGGACAGAAAATCATTCTGCACATCCAGCAGTAACGGTGTCCGTTTGTGCGTAGCCGGGTTGCCGTTCACGAATACATCAAACTGGGACATCAGAAGGACCGGTCCATCCGGGAGAACACGTCGTTCGTTTCAATATCAGCGTTATAAGCAGCAATGGCTTCGCGGTTCTCTTCAAGCCAGGAATCAGCAAGTTTCTCCTTGATCCTCATACGCAAGGCTTCATCGAGTACTGCAGACAACTGTATATTCAGTTTCTTTGCAATCTCGAACAGATCCTGGTTGACTGTAACATTGGTACGCACCTTCATACACACCTCGCATACATACTATTCATCACACTTCATAGGAATGTCAAGATAAGGCGTTATTATCCATGATATGGCCTCCAAGAAAACCGATCAGACTTATGATTTCATGATACAGCCATGATGGGCATAGACAAGATTTTACTGCCTCTGTCCCCTTCTCTGCCATCCATGGTACAAACAGATTTGCCATGCACAGGGAACGGGATCAGGACAAGGATCAAAACAAGGAAGCACAGCCGAGCACCTTCACCGAGACAGCGTTCAAGAAACGTTTCGGCCTTGCCCTGCTTGCATCTCTTGGCCTGCATGCTGCTCTGCTGGCCTTTGCACCAGGGATTCCGGCTGTGGCAACGCCAGCCGGATTACCGGTGATAAAAACCCTTACAGTCGGCCTGGCAAGCCGTGATGAAAGACCGGACCAGACTACGGCTGCTGTCCAGAATACACGGTCAACCCAGCAGCCACAGGCAACCCGGCAACCTCTGACAAAACAGCAGGAACAGGCAGCCGAGCGCGTAAGCCCACCGGAAATACCCGATATTCAGAAAGAAGCGGACAGACCTCAAGCGCCAGCTGGACAAGAGGCGCAACAGACCCAACACGCTCCGCAGGTTCCACTGGAATCACAGGCCACTCAGGTTCCACAGGCCTCGCATACCACCCAGAACCCTCCTGCTCTGCATCCTGATGTACAGCGGATAGGAGAGGAGTACAAGAAGGCTCTGATGGATCTGCTTGCCTACCCGGAGGCGGCGCGACGAAGGGGTGTACAGGGGACGGTTGGTCTCAGGATAGCCATGGATGCAGCCGGTCACGTTGAGGAGGTAGTGGTAAGCCAGACCTCGGGCAGCAGTATCCTGGACAAGGCAGCGGTGGCGGCAGCCCTGGCTGCCCCCGGACCCCTTGCAGGGCCCGGGCGAAGGCTTGAGCTTACGCTGCGGATCAGTTTCCAGGCCGGCCGTGTCCTGGCCGGCCCCTGAGTGCCACTAGCACTGGCTTTGTCAGAGCCAGTGGATCACTGAATGCAAGCCTCACTGAACCAGACGCAGCGAGGCGGTAACAGAGAGCCCCGGCATGGGGTAGCCGTCGTTTTCTACATAGGCCTCGTCCAGCAGATTGTCTACATTGATGCCCAGGAAGGTCCCAGGCAGGGCTTCTGCTTCTGCCGACAGGCCGACGAGCAGGAGATCGGGCAGTTCGTAGTTGCCGCTGAAACTGGAGGCAAGCAGCCCCATACGGTAGTCTGCGTTTACCGAAGCTTTGACAATGCCGATCCGGGCTCCTGCCTTCACGCTGATTGCGTGGATGGGTACATAGGCCAGCCGGTCGGCTTCGGCAAACTCCGAGCCGTCTGACAGGTTCCTGGCCAGGGTATAGGAATATGACAGGGATGAAAAGGCCGGGCCGGCATGCAGCGATGCAGCCACATCTGCGCCAAGGTAGGCGGCCTTGTCGATATTAGTGGGAGTCCAGATTCCCGAGCCATTGTCGGCCCAGTTGATCATGCTTTCAACATAGCGGAAGTAGGGACTGGCATTCAGAGCCAGTTCGACCCCGCCAAGCACGGAAGCAAAGTCCGCGCCGAACTCGGTGCTCCAGCCACGCTCGGCTTCCAGATCCGGGTTGCCCTGGATATAGGCATCCGCAGGCCAGTACAGATCGTTGAAGGAAGGGGCCTTGTAGGCGCTGGCTGCGTTCACACTCAGCTTCAGGCCACCGGTGCTCCAGGCCGCTCCCAGACCGTAACTGAGCCCGGCGGCAAAGTCGCTGTATACATCGTAGCGCAGGCTTGGCGCAAGGGTCAGGCTACCAACAGCCAGTTCGGGAACCACATAGGCTCCGGCAAAGAAACGCTCCCTGTCGCCTATCACCGAGCTGGCAGCGGTATTCACGGAGCCTGAAACTCCAGTGCGCACGATGGCCTTTCCAACCAGCAGTTCGGATCGCAGGTTGGCTTCCACACCCAGCGAGTCATGAGTGGCGTCGGTGCCAGACGGCCATTCATCGGGGTCTTCAAAATGCAGGCGCGCCCAGGTACCATTGACGTCGCCGGACAGGGAGACTGCCCCGTCAGCAAGGGCGTCTGTGCCCCAGGACGCGGCTACCCTGGCCTCCTGCTCGCTCTGGTTGGCGTTCACCGTAGGAGAGGCCAGCCTTCCTGGCACACCCTTTTCAGCACTGCGGCCAAATACACTAGCCTTGCCAATACCACCGAACACGGATCCAACTGCGCCAAGGTCTACATAACCGCCCAGGAGACCGGCATTCTGCACCAGTTCATAACCGGAAGTGCCGGCTGCGTCGGAAGCTACCGGCAGGGTGTCGGCGGCTCTTTCCAGACCGCCCGAGGCACTCAGAGTAACGGCACCCAGGCCAGCCTTGAGCCCAGCCGACAAGGACTGGGCTGCCAGCACGGCAGCCTGGCCCTCTGCATAGGCACGCGGATACGCCGTAGTCGATACATCAAAATGGAAACCCGATTCACCCGTCCTGGCTGTGGTTACATACACCACTCCGGCAATGGCATCCGAGCCATACAGGGCAGAGGCTCCGCTTCGCAGCAGTTCGACGCGTTCTACACCGGCCAGGGGTATGGAAGACAGATCAACCGAACCCGTGCGTGCATCATTGAGCCGCACGCCATCCACCACCACCACCACATGGCCGCCGGAACCGCCCCTGACCTTGGCAGTCTGTACCGAACCGGCGTAACCATTTTCCAGCACCTCCACGCCGGCCACCTGGTCAACCAGTTCGGCTAGATTCCTGGCTCCGGACTCCTCGATAGCGGCCCTGTCCAGCACCACCGTGGCGGCCGTGGGCGACAGGTTGGAGGGCGCCCAGACCGTACCCGTGACAATGGCCTGCCCAAGGTCCAGCCGCTCCAATCCATCCGCGCCTTGCGCGAAAGCTCCGCCTGCCATGAACATGGCACTTACTACGAGACATGCAATCCTGTGCATGATCCCATCCTTTCCGCCTGCATGGTTTGCGGGCAAGAGAGGACGATGAGTCTACGGTTGAATGGAATCGTCGCGGACAAGCCAGACATTGCGGACAAGCCAGACATCTCGTACCAGTCTGACGTTGCAGGCCGGTCAGTCCAGGCGACGAAACCGGCCCGCCACAAAGGCGGGTTTCATGCAGGGACTCCTCGATCCTCGAAGGTGGCTATGCCGCCTATCGGCACAGCCTGTAAGTCCCGGACGGTATCCTGGCTTGCGCATCGAACCGGGTTCAGACACCTTCTCGCAGCCTCTTCGGCCGCAATGGCTACACTCATCGCCTTGGCGACAGCGTTGGTCTGGCCCGTAACGCATACAGTGGCGGGTCCGCCGCGGATTTTCACCGCGTTCCTCGTTTCCGGGACTCGTCTGGAAAGTTTGTACCCTGAAATATGAAAACCGGTCAATGGCTTGGAAATTTCGTACAACAACCCGATAAATCTGCTATATTAGTTAGTAAAGAAAGGGAAATCGATGGACAGCCTGAGTGAAAAGGATAGGCAGGAACTCGATGCAGCCATTGTCCTGCTGAAAAGCTATGGTGCACTAGAGATATTCCTGTTCGGTTCAATGGCCCGGGGAGACATGGATGAGCACTCCGATTGGGACCTGGCCGTTCGAGGATTGCCTCCTGCATCCTACTTCAATGCACTGGCCAGGCTTATGAAAATCCTGTCCCGAACAGTTGATCTGGTCGATCTAGACGAAGCCAATCCTTTTTCCGTATACGTAACTACAAAGGATGAGTTCACCCGTGTCGCATGAGAGTCTTCGTAATGATATAGAATTTACAATGAGTGAACTGGATCACGAAATCTCCGCGACCGAACCACTATTCAAGTTAGCGGCTGCAGGTGAACTTGATCAGATTCATACCATGGCTGGTGCTGCATTGCTACATAGTACGTACACATCAATCGAGTCCATTTTTGCACTTATCCAGAAACGAATGGATGGCCGCCTCCCTGAATCAGGTCAGTGGCACCGTACCCTGCTGGATGCCATGACCGAGCCTACAAACAACCGTCGAGCAGTAATTAGTACAAATTGCAGAGATGCACTAGAGGACTATCTTGCCTTTCGACATCGCTTCAGGCATGGTTATGGTTGGCAATTGGATCCACAAAAAGTCGCTCTTAAACTAACGCAATTGAAACCAATTCTAGATTTAACCAGCCAGGAAATACGAAGTTTCCTGGCAACTTTGAAATGATGACCGATTCCAATACTTCGGGTCGCTGTCGTTAAGCAGCATAGAGTATTTTCCCATCCCGTTCAATTTCGGCAAACAGGAGCCAGCCTTCCCGACTCTTATCGCGGTACCCGGATTCAGTGAGAACGAGTATATCGTAGGAAACATCCGGGTCTATAAGGCGACGGCGCCGGTCTGGCCCGTAACCCATACAGTGGCGGGTCCGCCGCGGATTTTCACCGCGTTACTTGTTTCCGGGACTCGTCTGCAGGAAGTGTACATCAAAATCGGGAAAACCGGTCAATGACCAAAAAATTTCTGTTGCTTCATGCGAAAACTGACATATTTCTTGTAGTTGTAAAATGCCTGAAACCGGTTTATACTGTGGCATTCGATCTTTGATCGAAATACATTTCAGGAGGATACAGTGAAGAAGATTACACTCATGGCTCTTGCCTGCCTGCTGCTTGCCGGCTCGTTCACCTTCGCCGATGACGCCAATGTGCTGCCAGCCGGCGTTGGCCGCTTCTATGTGGCCAATACCTATGCCTTTGCCAATGGTGGATATGATGTAGATGGCGACTTCGACGAATACGCTGATGGTGCTGGAGCTTTCAAGGTCTACAACCTTGGCTTAGCCCTTGAATACGGCGTTACTGACTGGATCAGCGCTGCAGTCCAATGGGCTCCTGGTGTGAACCTATGGAACGATAGAGATGCGCTCTTAGTTGTCGGTCCAGTTAGTGCAGAAACAAATCTGGATGGCATGGCTGATATTTTCGCTGGTGCGAAGATCCAGATTGTTGGCGAGAATGCTCCTGTACAAAACACCATGGTTCGGTTTGCAGTCGCCCCGGGAGT
>JAVEXH010000029.1:0-13746 GCA_034004175.1 Spirochaetia bacterium | reverse complement strand
CAGGGCCTGGATTGCGCCATTGAAACCTGCCTGGCCGTTGGTGCAGGCAATCTGGAACCCTTCCTGGATCTCCCCCTTACCTGGCTGGTAGACCTGAAACATACCGAAGCCAAGGTTTTCAGGGAGGGCACAGGAGGCGACCTGTCCATTATTCTGGCCAATATGGAGCTTCTTGCGGGCTGCGGTGCAAAACTGGTTTTCCGGGTCCCGGTCATACCGGGTTTCAACGACAATGACCAGGCGCTGGACGCCATCATTGCCTATGCGGCGGAACTGGCAGGAAAGGCAGGGCTGGGGTCAGGTACAGACAGACCGGAGGCCCGCCTGGATCTGCTCCCGTATCATGAATTTGCCGCAGGCAAGTATGCTGCTCTTGGCAGAGTCTATCCATATCCCCTGGGACTCAGTGTGTCCAGAGCACTTCTGGAGCATTATGCCAGGGTCGGCATGGAACGCGGGCTCACTACGACAATAGGCGGATGACGCACCTGGATTCCGTGCCGCATCACGCAGATCCGTGGCTTCAGCGATACAGGCTTACCCGGTAGATCTTCAGGTCCGGCTCGAAGTCCTTGAAGGCCGCTACCAGGGCTACGTTCAGGAGCCTGTCGGTGCGGATGCTCCTGCGCAGGGTGCTCTTCGCCTCGAAGGCACTCCAAGGCAGGCGTATGGTCTGCTTGCCTCCGGGCAGGTCAAGCAAGGCGCCGTAATAACTCCACGGAAAGAGATTGTCCTTGGTCCGCAGGAACACAAAGTAGTTGCCTCCTGGGGGAGCATCCAGAACCACTTCCACACCGGTATAGGTCGACGCGTCGAAACGCCCTGCCGGGTGGTCCAGCCTCACTTGTATGAAGCCGCCGCCCTTGGTTACCACCTGTCCTGTCATGCGGTAGGCCGGACCTGCCGGGGTGTTTACGATGCCCGGACTGGCCAGGCTGGAATTTCCGCCCATCACCGTGTCCGCAAAGCCTTCCCAGACCCAGCCCGGGGCCTGGGCCAGGCCGGCAGGAAAATCGGAAAGGACCAGATCCTGGCTGGAGGAACCCTGGCTGGCTGGATCCTGACCGGCCGCACCTTGGTCCGGGGCTTCCTGGGCCTGCATACGCGACCCAAATGGCACCGCCAGGGACAGTGCCAGAACAGCAAGTACGTGTTTCATGCAAATGAATATACTCAGACAGTGGTACGCTGGTAAGGGAAAATTCAGGAGAACCATGCATGTGCACAGAGACAGCTGCATGATGTATGCAGGGACCATACGATTTCTGTGTGCTTAGAATTGCCGGCCATCAGAAGCAAATTAATGATTATCCAACAATATGCCCTGTCAAAATACACTATACTCCAGCCATGGCAAAGCGAAGACAGGATCAAAACCACCTTGTTGTCATCTCCATGGATGGCCTCTCCGAGCATGAGCGGGACGCGATAGCTTCCCTGCCTGCTTTTTCACGGCTTCTGGCCAGGGGAACCAGGATCGGGAGCCTGGAGGGAGTCTACCCCACGCTTACCTATGTGCTCCATGCCACTATGATGACGGGCTGCCATCCCGACAGTCATGGCATCGATCATAATCATCCCCTTCAGCCCTGGGTTCCCGGAAAGCAGCAGCGGTGGTACTGGTACGCCAGGGAACTCAGGCGGCCAAGCCTTTTCGATGTTGCCCGGCAGGCAGGCCTCAGTACGGCTGCGGTCCTGTGGCCCCTGGTGTCCGGGGCTGCCATACGCTGGAACCTGCCCGAGATCGTGGCCCTGCCAGGGGAGAACCAGATACTGAAGGCCCTGAAGGCTGGATCACCTGCCTTTCTGCTGGATCTGCAGGCCCGGTTCGGGCGCTACCGCAAGGGCTCGCAGCAGCCATTCCTGGATGATTTTGTGTCCCGGTCGGCCGCCTACACCATACGCCGCAAGCAGCCTAACCTCCTGATGACCCATCTGATAGGCATTGACGACGCCAAGCACCATCACGGCTCTGACTCGGAGCTGACCCGCGCTGCCCTGCTGCATCAGGATGTCTGCCTTGGACGCATTCTGGATGCAGTGGAAGATGCAGGCATAAGCGGGCGGACCAGCATAGTTGTCCTTGGCGACCATGGCCATATCGACACGATCCGGCGGGTGCGCCTGAACCGCATGCTGGTGGAAGCAGGCCTTGGCCCGGTTGATGGCGACAGGATGCCTGCAGACCCCGGGAAGACTGCGGGGAGCGGGCAATCTGCGGGGCGCGGGCAATCTGCGGGGCGCGGGCAATCTGCGGGGCGCGGAAAAACATCGGAGTGGCAGTACTGGTTCCGCTGTGCCGGTGGCTCGGCCTACCTGCACCTTCGGGATCGCTCGACCGGAACTGCGGCCACAGGCGACGAAACGGCCGTTGCCGAGGCTGCCAGCCTGCTGGAGCGCTGGAAAGCCGATCCGCAACTGGGCATTGCGGCTGTACACAGCGGACAGCAACTGGAGAGCCTGCGAGGCGGCTCCGGTGCTGTCTTTGCCATCGATGCAGAACCGGGGGTCCAGTTTGTCGAGGAGACGGAAGGGCTTACGGTGGAATACAGCCCCCAGCCCGGAGCCTTCGGAGCGGATCATGGGTATCCGCCCTGGACGCCCGGATACCGCAGCCTGTTCATGGCTGCCGGAGCAGGTATCAGGGAAGGCGCAGATCCCGGCCGCTTCGGTATGGTCGGTGTAGCCCCGACTCTGGCCCGTCTACTTGGCCTGGATTTTCCTGCCTGTGATGGTGTTGTCAACGAATCGATATTGATGTGAATGGATAGTAGTTCCAGAGAAAGAATCGCTACGCAGTTGATGGAGGAAAGCATGGCTTCAGACAGGATCGCCCCGAACGACAAAAGAGAGATTTTTGGCTGGGGTATGTACGACTGGGCCAACAGCGCCTTCAGTACCACCATCGGCACTGTGTTCCTGGGGCCTTACCTGGCATCCCTGGCCGCCGAAGCTGCCATGGCCTCCCCGGACGGCATGGCCAGGCTGGCCGGACTGGCTATTGCACCGGATTCATTTTTGCCGTACTGCGTATCCCTGTCCGTGGGACTGCAGGTCCTGTTCCTGCCCATGCTCGGTGCCATTGCCGATTACTCGCATTTACGCAAGAGCCTGATGCGCATATTTGCGACCATAGGAGCGGCGGCCACCATAGGCCTGTTCATGGTAACCCTGAGCAACTGGTGGGTCGGCGGCCTTCTGTACATCATAGCCAACCTGGCCTTCGGCGCCGCCATGGTCTTCTACAACGCCTACCTGCCCGACATAGCCTCGGAAGACAAGCGGGACAAGGTCTCATCATACGGCTGGGCCATGGGTTACCTCGGCGGGGGCCTGCTGCTCCTTTTGAACCTGGCCTTCTACCAGTTCCGGGAAGCCCTTGGCGTTCCTACAGGTCTGGCGGTGCGCATCAACATGGCCTCCGCCGGTATCTGGTGGCTGGGCTTTTCCATGATAACCTGGAGCCGGCTGCGGGCCAGGAAGGCCCACCGTGCCCTCCCACCCGGCCAGGGCTACCTGAAGGTGGGCTTCAGCCAGCTCAAGGGTACCATCAAGGAAGTACGGAATTTCCCGGAGACCCTGAAGTTCCTGCTGGCCTACTTCCTGTACAACGACGGCATACAGACCGTCATCGCCGTGGCGGCCACCTTCGCCGCTGCGCCAATCATCCGGGGCGGCCTGGGCATAGACACCGGAACCCTGACCATGGTCATCCTGATGATACAGTTCATGGCCTTCTTCGGTGCCCTGCTCTGGGGTTTCCTGGCCGGGAAGATGGGTGCCAAGCAGTCCATCATCCTGAGCCTGGTGATCTGGTCCGGCGTGGTAATCTACGCGTACTTCGGCCTGTATGGGCAGACTGCCACCCTCCAGTTCTTCATTCTGGGAGCCTTCATAGCCCTGGTGATGGGTGGATCCCAGGCCATCAGCCGCAGTCTCTTTGCCCAGCTGATACCTGGCGGCAAGGAGGCCGAATACTACTCCTTCTATGAAGTCTCCGAGCGTGGCACTTCCTGGATAGGCCCCCTGATCTTCGGTCTCATGAACCAGGTCTTCGGTTCCCTGAGGCCGGCCCTGCTGTCGCTGATTTTCTTTTTCATTGCCGGACTTGTGCTGCTGCCTTTCGTCAATGTGCCCAAGGCCATGGCAGCGGTGAGGGAGTTTGATGCGGGGAAGGATGGGGGCTGATTGAATACCAGGATATATCCCCGGCCTCGTTGACCTGTGATGGACAGACCAGCAGGAAGGATGCCGGGGTGATTTTTTTTGAAACTTTCTTTGACTATCAGCTGTAGAAATCACTATTATCGTCCAATGAAAAAGCACCTACCTGTTCTGTTTGCTGGTTTTTTTCTGATGTTTTCCTTGCCAGTGGGTAGTGATCCCCTGGTTCTGAAGGAAATAAACATCCAGGGCCTCACCAAGACCCGTGAATCCACCGTCCTGTCTCTTACGGGCCTCCAGATAGGCCAGGAGATAAACGAGGATTCCCTTGACCAGATTCGTCAGAACCTTCTGGAACCGGGGATTTTCCGGAGCACCATGGATATCAGCCTGACTGATGAAGGTGACGGCACTGGATCGGTAAACCTGGTGCTTGAGGACCGCTGGACCTTCATCCCCCTGCCGGTGGGTTTTGTAAGTTCCGACAGCTGGATGGCAGGGGCAGTGCTCAAAGAATCCAATCTTCTCGGATTGAATCAGACCGTAGTTGCCGGCGCTTTTGCGGCCCCCGACAAAGTCTTCGGATTTTCTGCCTGGAACAACCCACGTTTTCTGGGGTCCCCCTACCGGCTGAGCTTGGGAGGCAACTTCTTCTTCGGAGACAAGGAATATGTGGGGGCTGATGGAGAAACCGTACTTGCAGGCCTGAACGGACAGGAAGTCTCCCTGTCTGCGGGACTGGGGCGGAGTTATGCCGGGGGATTCTCCTGGAGGGCTGATTCAGGTGGCCAGTATCTGGCTTCCCGGGACGGCTTTGGCGCACTTGTGCACGTGGCTGAAGACGGGCAGTTTTTCTGGAAGTCGGCTGTTGGTATTTCCTGGGAGAATATCCGGTATACCGGTTTGTTTACCCAAGGCCCCTCGTTGCGGACGGAAGTAGAGTATCTGAAGGATACCGCCGGTCCGGATAGTCAGATCAAGCTGTCCGGCAGAGCTACCAGTAATTTTCTTTTACCCCGGGATATCCTTCTGCGGTTTGCTGGCACGGGGGCTTATTCTCCCGATCTGTTGCCTGTCAGCCCATTGGAAACAGGGGGAATGGAAGGCAGCAGGGCCTATTCTTCGGGAGACCTGGCTGCCCGGAGTTACCTCAATGGAGCGGCAACCCTTGAGATCCCTCTCTATCGTCCTGGCTGGGGAAGCCTTACCCTTCCGGTTTTCTACGAAGGTGGCTTGGTAAATTCTGCTTTCGACCAGGAGACGGTACGCTACCATGGCCCTGGATTTGGATTGCGGATCTATCTTGACAAAGTAGCCATTCCTGCCCTGGGGGCAGACTTTGTCTGGGATCTTGAAAACCGCCGCTTCAAGGTCAATGTTGCCCTTGGTGGAACCGGGCCGATGTAGAGTGCAGGTGGCGGTGCTCCCGGTACCTGGTTCCATACAAAAACAGGTTTTCCTTGCCATAATTTTTCTATTACCCATCAGCCTGGTGCTTTCTTTCACCGGGTAGCTCTGGCTTATGGTGATGGCGGGGCATGTCTGCATCGTGCTCATCATGACGGACTCTACAAGGTAGCTTGAGCAGATACAGGACGAGCGGTACGGCGAACGGGAAGGTTATAAAACATATATCCGAATAGTCCCTGTGCTCTTCCTGCTCATTCCGCTGTATAGCTTGAAGAATATCAAGGTGCATCTGGAGTAGCAGAATCCCAGGTTGGCGAGCTGCGGAAGGAATGGTTGCTTGTTTCAGGGCCTGCACTTCGATTGTCAAACTGAAAACACTGTCATGCTGAAAGCACTTGATTTCCTGTATCTCAAGAGCCATATTTCTTTCATGATCAAAGCATTTGCTCGGACTATAGTCGCCCTGAATACCAACGTACGCAAGGAGCATATCGCTGCGGGTTTTGCCTGGGGCCTGCTCCTTGCCTTGGTTCCGGCGGGAAATCTGATCTGGATCCTGTTGTTGTTCATCTCTTTCTTCCTGAAAAACAATTATGGTACCCAGTTGCTGACCATCGCCCTCTTCAAGCTTGTGCTTCCGCTGGCATCACCGCTGCTGGACGCAGTGGGCTATGCAATCCTGACGACAGGTGCTCTGGAGGGTGTCTTCACGACCCTCTACAACCTTCCGCTGGCGCCTCTTACACGCTTCAACAACACCCTGGTAATGGGAGGATTAGCGGTAGGCGTACTACTCTGGTTGCCGGCTTTCCTGGCTATCCGGGCAGCAGTGCCTGCGTACAGGAACAGGCTTGCCCCCAGGATAAGCGGGAGCAAGGCCTACAAGGCTTTCATCAAACTGCCTCTGGTCTCGAAGCTGGCCAAGGCGATTGCTTCAGCCGCCGGATTGTACGGCGCGGTACGGTAGGGGGCGGCCATGTCATCAAACAAGACGGTCAGGGTACCCGCCCTCTTCCGCAAGGCGATCGCGGAAAAAGATTTCGAAAAGAAGTACCTGCGGTTCATCGAACAGACCATGGACAAGGACTTGCTTCGTTCGTCGTTCATCCTGAAGGATGGATCGTACCGGCTGAAAGACGGCCTCGACGCCGCATCGCTGAAAAAGCTGGGCATGTTGGCAAAGGCAATAAAGGCGAACCGGGGAATGGTAAAAGCGGGTCCCCTGACGCTCAGTGCCGTGTTGGCGGCAGGCCTGGCCGTGTTTGCTGTCTTTTTCATGAACCCATTGCTTGAGGGCGCCGTGGAGCGCGGCCTTTCGGACGTCTTCGAGGCACAAGCCGAGGTGGCAGGCTTCCGGCTTGATCCGGTCAGGATGAGGGTCGGCATAGCCTCTGTGGCGGTCGCCGACCGTGACAAGCCGATGACCAACCTCCTCGAGGCCGGTCGTGTGGAATTGCGCCTCAATCCGGCCGCACTGCTCCGGGGCAAGGTGTATATCGAGGAAGCAAGTGCAGCCTCGGTCCTCTTCGGTACGGCCCGTTCTGTCTCTGGTGCCTTGCCCGCATACCAATCGAAGGAGAAGGCCGGGAAGCCAGCCATGGAAGCCGGGGCTCCCTTGGTCGACCTGGAAAATTTCTCTGCCCAGGCCCTGCTTGACCGCGAGAAAGCCAAGCTGGAAAGCACCCAGGCGTACGAGGATGCGGCAGCGGCATATACCGAAGCCTCCGACCGCTGGAATGACCGGAGCGTGGCCGCCACGCAGGCATTGGCCGAGCTCAGGACCTCGACTTCGGCAGTACTGGCCATCGATGTGAAAAACCTCAAAAGTGCCGATGCGGTCAGCGCGGCGATACAGGACGTCCGCAGTGCTTCAAGCTCGGCCAGGACCGTGGGACAGCAGTCGGGCGATATCGTCAAGGGACTCCAGGCCGACATCGATGCGGCAGCGGCCCTGGAGAAACAGGCACGATCGGCGGCGGCAGAGGATCTTGAGCGTCTTAAATCCTACATGGACCCAAAAAGCGGGGCCGCGATGGAAGCCCTGGAGCCAAGCATCAAGGAAATCCTGTCGGATTCCGCAGAGCGTTACCTCGATTACGGCCTGCGGGCCCTCGAGGTAGCGGGAAAGCTGAAGAAGGATGGAAGCAAGGACCCGGAAGCCGCAGAGACGGTTTCTGCGCGGGGCCGGGATGTCCGGTATCAGGCGAGTGCCTACCCCGCGTTCCGGCTCGGGCTGTTCGGTGCCGACTTCAGCGTGGATGGCACGAAGTGGCAGATAATCCTGAAGGAACTCTCCAGCGACCCGGATCTGGTACCGCAGCCGCTTTCCCTGGCGCTCTCCGTTGCCAGTCCCGCGCATGAACTGGCGTTCAGTGGTATCGCGGACCTCCGCGCTGCGGCAAGGGAACTGTTCGTCGTCGAGGCCTCTGGCGCGGGTGTGCCCGTCGATCTCGGCACCGCATTGGAGGAAGCGGGCATCGGTGGCTTTACCGGTACCGCCGCCTTCACGCTCGAGGCCAGCGGAAGTGGTTCCGGATCAGTAGCCGCACAGTCTGCCATCAGCATTGCCGATGGCCGCGTGCTTGACCCCACCGGGGGCTTGGCCCGTGCCTTGGCCGACGCGATGGAAACCGTTGGATCGGTAGAGCTCGGCGTCGGTTATGACCAGGAGGGCAACGAGCCTCCGAAGTTTTCTGTCACCACCAACCTGAATGACCTCGTAGCGGCGGCTCTTGCGGCCACAGCAGATCGCTACGCGAAGCAGGCCGAGGCTGAGCTCGATGCGGCCTTCAGGAAATACACCGGTACAGAACTGGAAGGGAAGCTCGGAGCCAAGGACAGCGCCGAAGCCTTGCTTGGTGCCGCCAAGGGCGACAAGGCAGCCGCGGACAGGCTTGGCACATCGCTGGACGCTAAAAAGGTGGAGCTCGAGAACCGGGCCGCTGCCCTTGCCAAGGATGCCGCCGCCGGTGTGATCAAGAACGTGGAAATCCCCACGTTCAACTTCTGAACGAGCGGGGCTTGCAGTCGGAAAACCACCTGGCAATCATCTGGATACCTGGATGCAGGACAGGGGCTAGTGGTTTTGAATTTATTCCACAAGGGTGGTATAATGGTGGTATGAGAATCAAGACATCAGTTTCACTATCAAAGGAAATCCTCAACCAGGTCAGCGCCTATGCAACCGACGGAGAACGATCGGAGTTCATTGAGAAAGCGCTTCGGCAGTACATTGAGCAACTGGAAAGACATGAGAGGAATGTACTGGATCTGAATAACATCAATGCTGCCGCAAGCTACTTGAACAGCGAGGCAAAAGACGTCCTTGAGTACCAGGTGCCGCTTTGAAACGAGGCGAGCTGTACAGAGTATACAAAGGCAACAAGCTCGACCCGAAGGAACACAGGGTGTTCGCTGTCGTAAGCCGGCAAGTCGTGATTGATTCAGCGTTTTCGACCCTGATCTGCGCTCCTGTCTACTCAAGATGGGACGAGCTATCAACACAGATTCCAATTGGCACGGAAGCAGGATTGAAACATGATAGCGCAATCCATTGTGATGAACTGGTAAGTTTGCCCAAATCAATGCTGACCAACTTTGTGGGCGAATTGTCCCGGACTCAACTTGATGAGCTTGCCGACGCTTTGAGGATTGCGTTGGATGTTGAAGGGTAAACAACTCCCCAGGGGAGCAGCAGGATCTCCGGCACTGCACATACCAGCCCCGGGGGCGGGCTGGCCGCAGGCCCGACCGCTCCTCCTGTCCAGCCCGGCAGTGACGGAAGCCTGCGGCGGGGGACGCGTCTGTCACAAGCGGCCGGGCCGGTGAAACTGGCGTCCCCCGACTCTTGACCTAAGCCTGACCCTTGCCATTGCCTCCGTTGGAAGCTCCGCCGACGCCGCTGCCGCGCCCCCGCTCCAAAGCTATCCGACCCGTCCTGATGGTCTCCAGAACATGGTATTTGGACAGGAGGTTGATGGCGCTTTCCACCGAGGAGCTTTCGCCGGTGACTTCGATGACCCAGACATCGCCGGAGGAGTCCACCAGGCGCACCTGCAGGGCGGTGATCAGCTGCAGCAGCTGGGCGCGGTCTTCGCTTGGGACTTCCAGTTTGACCAGGGCGTGCTCGCGCTCGATGATGCGCTCCCGGTCTATGTCCCAGGCTTTTATCACGTGTACCAGTTTCTGAAGCTGCTTGCGGATCTGCTCCAGGATGCGGTCATCGCCGGAAACCACGATGGTGAAGCGGCTTTTACCTTTGGTTTCGGTGTTGCCTACGGAGACGCTTTCTATGTTGAAGCCCCGGCGGCTGAAGAGGCCGGAGATGCGGGTCATGACGCCGGGGGTGTCGTCGCAGAGGATGGATATGGTGTGTTTCATTCTGCCCCTCCTTCTTCCAGATCGGTGAGTTTCGCGCCGGTGACCATGGGATAGACGTGTTCTTCGTTCTCCACCATGCACTCGATCACCTTGAGGCCAGGCAGGGTTCTTGCCTGCTCCAGGGCGGCTTTGAGGCCGCCCAGATCGGAGACCCGCAGTCCGTGGCAGCCGAAAGCCTGGGCGGCAGCGGCGTAGTTGATGGAGCCGCTGATGTGGCTGGCATCGAAGCGGGCGCCGTAGAAGGAGTCCTGCAGCTGGCTTATCATGCCCAGGCGGTGGTCGTGGATGACCACCGCGGTGAGATCTGTCCCAAGGTTGCCGGCGCAGGCGAGCTCCTGGATGTTCATGATGAAGGAGCCATCGCCGCTGATCAACAGCACGTCGCGGTCGGGTCGGGCCAGTTTTGCGCCTATGGCCGCAGGCAGGCCGAAGCCCATGGTGCCAAGGCCTCCGGAACTGATGAAGTTGCGGCCCCCGGATACGGGGAAGTGCAGGCAGGCAAAGATCTGGTGCCTGCCTACGTCGGTGACCAGGATGGGGTCGGGGTGGTAGTCCTGGAGGGTCTTCAGGATTGCCGGGGTGGCAAACTTGCCTTCTCCGCTGGTCAGGGGGTGGTCTTTGGCGGCGGCGGCAAGCTGGGTAGCCCATTCCCGGGGGCTGCTGGCTTCCACCAGGGCGGTGAGCCGAGGCAGTACATCGGCCACGTCGCCGACTATGGGCAGGTAGGTGGTGACGTTCTTGCCGATCTCGGCGGGGTCTATGTCGATGTGCACGATTCTGGCTTCCGGGGCAAAGGCGGCCAGGGGGCCAGTGGACCGGTCGCCGAAGCGGGTACCCACGGCTATGATCAGGTCTGCCTCGGAGACCGCCTTGTTGGCCGCCCAGCGGCCGTGGTAGCCGAAGAGGCCGAAATTCAGGGGGTGGCGGTTGTCGAAGGCCGCCTTGCCCATGAGGCTGTGGACCACTGGTACCTGCAACTTCTGGACGAAGTCTGCAAGGGGGGCAAAGGCGTCTGACAGGGCCACACCGCCACCGGCTATGACCACAGGTTTTTTAGCCTCTGATATCAGTGCAGCAGCTCGCTTTATCTGGCCGGCATGTCCTTGCACAGTGGGAGCGTAGCCTTCCAGGGGTTTGCGCACTTCGTTCTCTATGGACAATTCGGCCTGCTGGGAGTCCTTGGTTATGTCCAGGAGTACTGGTCCCTTGCGGCCGGTGGTGGCCAGGTAGATGGCTTCCTCAAGGGCAGGCAGGATCTCCTCGGGCTGCTGGATCAGGTAGTTGTGTTTGGTGATGGGTATGGTGATGCCGGTTATGTCCACTTCCTGGAAGGCGTCGTTGCCTATCATGTTCCGGGACACCTGGCCGGTTATGGCTATGACCGGGGAACTGTCCATATAGGCAGTGGCCATGCCGGTTACCAGGTTGGTGGCTCCCGGGCCGCTGGTGGCCATGCAGAAACCTGGCCGCCCGCCTGCCCTGGCGTAGCCGTCGGCCATGTGGGCCGCTCCCTGCTCATGCCTGGCAAGTATGGTCTGTATGCTGCTTCTGGCCAGGGCTTCATAGATGGGCAGGTTGGCCCCTCCCGGTATGGCAAAGATCAGTTCTGCACCTGCGGCCTCAAGCCCTTTTACCAGCCTTTTGGCTCCTGTGGATTTCCCTTTCTTCACGTATGCCCCCCTGTCACTGTCTGGTCTGCACATCAAACTGCGTGATCTGCATCTGTTCCAAGTCTGTGCCCGGGAGATAAAAAAAGGGCCTGTCGCCGGAAGGCGACAGGCCCGGATGTTACTCCCAGGTTTACCCTATCCACTTCTCCGGCGGCTGCCTTCGGGAATAAGTACGAGTACGAGTGCAAGGGAGAGTAGGGATACTGAAAGTTTCCTCACTGCTGACTTGTCCATTCCTCGATACTCCATTCCTTGCGACGACAATCGTCGTGTGTCTAAGGTCTGTAGAAACAATAAAGGACTCATACAGGCTTGGTCAAGGGGGCAAGACATTTTTCAAGGTTTTGTCCACCTGCAAGGGGCAAATCCGGTATCCGTCAGCCAGCCCACCTTCAATCCTCCTTCCACACCATGCTCGAATCATCAGCCACTGCCGATGAGGCCCTTGCCGACCCGGTGCTAGCGCTCGGGTCAAGGTAGGAGAAGCGCTGGGCCAGCTGGGGATTTAGGAGGGCCGCGGTGCGGTAGCGCTGCTCGGATTCCGGGAAACGTTCCAGCCGGTGCAGGGCCCTGGCCATGTTCAGGTTGGTGATGGGGTCGTCGGCTCTCAGGGCCAGGGCGCGCTGGTAGAAGCTTATGGCCTGGCTCCAGTTCTGGGCTATGAGTTGTATGTTCCCCAGGTTTACCAGGGCGCTGAGGCTGTTCTCTTTCTTCAGTATGTCATTGAAGACCTGGCTGGCTTCTTCGTACAGGCCGTACTGGGCGTACAGGATGCCCAGGTTGTTCATGAGCCTGGTGCTGCCGCCTGACTCTAGTATCCTGCCCTGGAGGTCTGCAACCCTGGGGGCAAGTTCTGCCCGGACAAAGCGGGTGTATTCCTGCCTGAAGGCGGCGGGGACTGCCTGTCCCTCGGGATAGGGGATGGAGGCGACGGTGGACGAAAAGCCGGTGGCCGGGTACCGGCTCCAGGCGCTGCGGACCGGGAACACGGCAAGCTGGCTGCTCCTCTGGGCTTCCCTGACCTGCCTGGCTCCTGTCCTCCAGGCCTCGATGAAGTTGTCGCTCTGCACGAGGGTTATCTCGATGGGCAGCCACATGGTGCCTTCGTGCTCAACCAGTTCGCTGGCGGAGGTGAAGACCCTGGCCGCCTCGGCACGGTCCATGCCCAGGTTTACTGCAACGAAGATATGACCTGGGGTGGTCAAGAAGGCTGTCTGCACTCCTATGGCCTCCATCAGGGCGGCAAAGAGCACAGAAAGGTCGTCGCAGTCGCCGCTGCGGTTCTCCAGGGTCTGCACCGGGAACTGCACATAGTCTATGGCCGACTCGTTCTGTGACAACTGCAGGAAGCTGGAATCCGGATCTATGACGTATTTGAGGCCATAGCCGAAGAGGGCCTGGTACATGGCCATGGCCTGCTGGAACTGTGTATTGAAGGATGAATGGAAGCTCTGCTGGTTGGCGGCCAGCACATTCCGGGCAAAGCGCTGCACGGTGGGATCCCTGGCGGTGACAAAGGCTGCCGCCTTCCTGTCGTCGTCCCAGGTCAGGTTGTTGCGGTTCAGGATGCGTACCGAGTCGTTGCGGGTCGTGGTCAGGGAGGCCTTGCCCTCCTCGTACTCCACAATGATCTGGGAAACCACGGTGGTCCCTTCGGTTATCTGGAGCATGCTGTCCTTGAACAGGCCGAGTATGGGTATGTCCACCGACTCTCCCGGTGCCAGCCTGTCTATGTGGATACTCTGCTTGGGAGCCTCCATGTACTGGTTGACGAAGAAGCTGACCGACACATTGGTGATGGGCTTGCGTTCCTTGTTTGTTATGGTCACCGTGCCCAGGGCTTGGTCGTTGTAGTACTGGTAGAAGACCGGGAAGATGGGCTGGAACTCCGGGTTGCCTATGTCCAGGCGGGGATTGCGCAGCTGCGTTGGGCCCCCGCCGGGCACAACTGAAGCGGCTATGGAGAAGTTGAAGCCCTCCAGGAAGGCTTTTTCGGAAAAAGGTAGTGTACTGATGTTGCCCACATGGTAGCCGTAACCACCTCCGAGGCCCAGCTTGAAGCCGCTGTTCAGGTTGAACTGAATGCCTCCCTCGGCCTCCACCGACGGGTTGTAGCCCATAA
>JAVEXH010000028.1:0-13747 GCA_034004175.1 Spirochaetia bacterium | reverse complement strand
CGCGCCGTTTATCCTGGATTCTATGTCAGCGAGGCGGTCAGTGGTGTACCTCTCGCCATTTGACAGTGACTGGCGTCTGATGAAATGGGAGGGTGCGTTGGCCGCGGCATTCTTTGACAACTCCAGGTAATAACCTATGATCTTGTTGTATTTCACCCGCAACCCGGAAAGTCCGGTGGCTTCGCGTTCTTCCTCGAGGTAGGCTTCAAGAACGGCCCTGGCGTCCCGCCGCAGTACGCGCAAATCATCCAGTTCGGCGTTCCACCCATCCCGGATGATATTGCCTTCGTTGATGAGTACCGAAGGCTCGTCGGGAAGAGCCTTGGACAGGGTATCAACCAAGCCCTGGATTTCATCCAGTACAGACTGTTCCCTGAGCATCGTCAAGGCCGGTATACCGGCCTTGCTGCCACTGGAATCAAGGGCCAAGGCTGCCGCGAGGGTATTCCTGATGGACAAAAGATCCCTGGCGTGTGCCTTGTCCATGGACAGCCTGGCGGCAAGACGTTCCAGGTCCAGACAGCCTTCCAGTCCGGATCGTATACGCTCCAGATGACGCTGGTCACGGTACAGTTCTTCCACAGCATCAAGACGTTCGCGTATGGCCTCGGGCGACCGCAGGGGACGTAAAAGCCTGCGGCGCAACGCCCTGGTGCCCATGGCTGTTTTCGTATAATCCAGCACTTCCAACAGTGTATACGCCCGGCCTCCGTCCCTGAGATTGCGGTCTATCTCCAGGTTCTTCTGGCTGGCTTCATCTATGGCGACATGTTCACCGTCATCCACCCCACCGATGGACCGGATATGATCTGGCCGCAACTTTGATGAGTTGGCCAGATAGTCCATGATTGCCCCTGCCGAAGCAAGGGCAGGATCATCATCATCGAAACCAAAACCCTTGAGGGTCCGGGTTCCAAAATGGTCAAGCAACACTGACCTACCCTGCTCAACAGAAAAAGACCAGTCAGGGTACCTGTTTACTACCAGGCGCCCCTGGCTGGTCAGCAAATCCGCAATGTAACCGTTTTCGAGGGATGATTCGCGCACCAGCAATTCACGGGGCGCCAGCCTGTATAGTTCCCGGCCAAGGCGGTCCATATCCGCAGCCGGGAAGGAACATGCCCGGAACTCACCAGTGGATGCATCGACCCAGGCCAGGGATACAATCTGATTGAACAGGCCAAGGGCTACCAGATAATTGTTTGAACCGGATTCCAGGAACTCCTCATCAACCGCGCTACCTGGGGTAATTACCTCCACTACACCACGTTCCATGATGCCCTTGCCCCTGCCAGGTGCGGCAAGCTGTTCGCAGATGGCAATTTTTTTGCCTGCCTTGAGCAGACGAGCTATGTAACCCCGGGCAGCATGATGCGGTATGCCGCACATGGGGGCTTCCTGCCTGTGGGTAAGGGTAAGGTTCAGGAGGGCGCTGGCTTCGACCGCATCCCGGTAGAACATTTCATAGAAATCACCGAGGCGGAAGAAAAGGATCTCGTCCCGGTGTCCAGCCTTGATGCGCTCATATTGTTCAAGTAACGGTATCTGTTCAGCCATGGCCGTTGCATTATAGGGCAACATGATCTAGGATACAATGGCGGGCGTAATTGTCCAGGTTGACGCAAGCGAGGCATACGTGGAAGAAGCACTGTTGATGAGGGAATCCGGAAACATAGTCTACATTCGTGCCATTGGACACATCACCGCCAATACCTGCGCGGAACTGAAAACAAGGGTCTTCGGGCGGCTGGAAGCCAAGCCTCCTGTGGATGCCGTGTATGTGGATCTCGAGCACTGCGACTATATGGATTCTACCTTCATGGGCCTTCTCGTAGGCTTCAACAAGCGCTTCCTCAGGTTCGCAGAAAAGCCAATTACCATACTCAAGGCCAACGATACCTGTCTGAAGCTTCTGAAAACCATTGGTGTGTCCCGACTGGTTTCTCTGAGCGATGAAAATATCAAATTCCCCGAGCCACTGGAAAACCTGAACGCGGTACGCAAGGCCGAAGCAAGCATGCTGCTCCGCGCCCATGAAGACCTCATGGAGCTGTCAGAAGAAAACGCACGCCGCTTCGCTGCCCTGCGTTCGGTACTCAAGCAGTCTGTGGACGAAGAACAGAAAGACCAGTAACCATTGCTGGCTGGCTCATATCCTCCCGAGTTTACCTACCCGCTCCAAGCAACAACTGTATTACCTTGTCGGTTATATCTATCATGGGGCTGAACCAGATGATGGAAGATCCCACATCGTCGGCATTCCGCGAACTGAGCACCAGGGAATAACCATCAATTTCAGCAACCGATTGAACGGTGCGGTAAAGAGTCTGTACAAAGGCATCAGATTGAGTGAGCTCCGTAGCCTTGGCATCAAGCTCGGCCTGCTTGATCCTGATGTAGTCGGCCAGGAACTGGGCCTTCCGGTACAGGGTTTCATCCAGGGCATCGGCATCTACTCCATAGCCCAAGGCTCTCAGTTCAAGCTGGCTTTTCTCGATGTCCTTTATTTCGTCACCCAGCCGCTTTATCTCAGACTGCACCCTGGCTTTTTCGTCCTCGAAGGCGCGGACAGCCTGGGAGTCCTTGTAATAGGTCATATATACCTTCTGCAGATCTATGACCGAAACCCTGGTAATCTGTGACTGGGCAAAGGCACCCGAGACCAGAAGGAAAACAGCAAGAGCTACCATGTACAATCGCTTCATACGTTCCATCCTCCGACCATCTTCAGACAATTGTCAGACAAAAGCCGGCCACCGCAGCCTGGCCGGCCTGAAACTCCATCAATTCAGTGGCGTAGTAATGCTCAGCACGAAATCCCAGGGAGCATCAGACCCACCGACCCAGTCAAACCCGGAGCCATCATGAAAAAAGCGTTTTGAAAAATACAGCCTGAAAGGGAATTGGGGCACCGTGAATCGAAGCCCCCAGCCAAGGCTGAAGGCAAAATTGTTCAGGCCCACATCAAGCAATCCTTCGCCGGCCTGGAATACTGCGGCTCCATCGATGTCAGCGTACCCGGACAGGTCGAGGAGACCATCGTTACTATCCACAACAGTGGCTATATCCAGGAAACCATCCAGAGACAATACCCGTGGCACAATGGGAGTACGTACTTCTATCCAGTTTTCCCACAAGGTGGTACCTCTTTTTTCAATAAGGTCATTCCAACCTCTGCCTATGAAGGTACCATCGATCCGCAGTTCCTGGGTTACAGACGGTAGAGGCTCTGATTCGCCGAACCAGGGCATAAGGATAGAGTAACCGCTATGGGCACCAATCACGGTCTTGAGTGACCAGTTGGAGAAGAGTGGATAATCCCAGAGGGTCAGGTAACCTTCAACTTTTGTATCTGCCTTGAAGAAACGGTACTGCTCATTGGGATGGAAGCCGGTCATGCTGAAACGCTGGCTGGCAAAGTAGCCCTGGGAGGGGTCATACCAGAGGTCCAGGGCATTGAGGAAGCCACGGATATACAAGGTATTGGACCACAGCCAGTTGTCCAGATTGTCGGCAACTTCCTCTTCGAAGGGGCGGTACTTGTCGGAGTCGTAGGTCTTCTGGTTTATACCGAATATCATACCAGTACCTATACCCAGATCGCCAATATCTGTTTTGAATGTATAACCAGTTGAAAAGCCAAGGCTGAAGGTCCAGATATCATACTCCATCAAGTAGTCACTTGGCACAAGTTCCCCTGCTGCCAGGTACTCCGCCATGGAGGTATAGGGATCGGGCACGCGGATCTCTTCAGATTCATCATACGAAAAAACCGGTCCAAGGATATCCTGTTTTGCTGACACCCGGTCATGCCGGAAGGTAAAATCAACACCTCCGGACCAGCGCTGGTCAAAGAGCCAGTTTTCCTTGAACCCCAGAGTAAGATCCTGGCTGGCAAGGGAGAAGTTGGAACCAATGGATAGGGTCTGCCCCTTGCCCATGAAGTTGCGGTCGTTCCATTGGATGAGACCTGAAAGCGGGAAAGAACCTTCCTCGGACGAAGGGGTAAAGGTCATGCCAAACTGTATGTCTGCAGTGCTCTGTTCCTCTACAGTAACAATCAGGTCCACCGCAAGATCCTGGCTGCCTGGTTCATAGCCAGGATTTACGGCTGAAAAATACTGCAGGTTATACAGGTTCCGAAGCCCATCCATGATCTTGGTCTTGGAGAAGATCTCGCCTGTCTCAAGAGGAATCTCACGACGTATCACGAAGTCCTTGGTCTTCAGATTGCCCCGGATTATCACATCTTCTATGACTGCCTGGGGTCTCTCCTCGATAAGAAGCAGGAACGAAATGGTGGAGGTTTCATCATCACGCAGTTCACGGAAATCAAAACCATTGAAGATGTAGCCATTCTCGAAATACAGGTCTGTTACCCGTTCCTGGTCCTGGACCAGACGCTCGTAATTGAACACTGCACCCGGTTTCTGCCTGACCATGGCCATGAGTTCTTCTGTGGTGAATATCGTGTTGCCCTCAAACTCCATGCCCCCGTAGATGTAGCGAAGACCTTCTTCAACGACAAACGTGAGAGCCAGACGCCTGGCTCCGGTGCGGGAATCCTCTACCGTGTCACGCCGTACATCCTGGACTTTGGCATCGGCATAGCCTCGTTTTCGGTAATACAGCTCTATGGCCTTTCGGCTTTCTTCAAGCCCGAGCTCGGTGAAATGCCCCGACTGGAACAGGCCTTTTTCCTTGAGTGGGAGATCGCCTTTAAGAGCTTTCACCGAAACGGCATTGACGCCTTCGAAACCAATGGAGGCGACAATGTTCTGTTCGCCCTCTTCTACCTTGAAAATGACCTCTACGGAACCATCTGCCAGTTCGTTGGTCTGGGATGAAACGCGGATATCAGGATAACCCTTGCCTTGGTAGAGTTGCCTGATGGCAATCTCGTCGAGTCTCAACCGGGAAGCAATGAATATGGTTCTTGGTTTTACACTGGCAGCTTCAAGAATTTCAGACGAACGGATACCCTCATTGCCCTGCACCAGGACGGCCATGACTGCCGGCCGCTCCTTGACAGTGAACGATATGATCAAAGATGAATATGAAGCATCGCCTGGCAGTGCTTCCGGCAGGATTTCATCGAAAAAATCAAGTTCGTAAACCCTGGCCAGTATGGTGGTGTACACCTCATCCGAAAATGGCTGCCCCTTGAATTCCTTGATTATCGGAGCGACATCTTCGGAAGAGACAATCTTCAGCCCCTGGAATTTTATATCCTTGATGTTCTTTCCCTGGAACCAGTCGGGAGAAGGAGCCTCCTGGGCGGATGCAAAGCTGAAAGCCGAAACAACAAACAGGAAGGCGATAATCAATCGTCTCATATGGGTAACCGTCCTTATTTAAGAGGAATTCTCCAGAATAGCGAAAAGGATTGATCCGTCACAAATAACGTATCAGGGTTTTCCGGCTGGAAACGCCAGTTCAGCACAAAATGTGGCGTAACCCATTCAAGTCCTATCTCCGAGTTTAGCCTCAAATCCCCTGCCTCGGCAAGCGGAGGCTCCTGCAAACGGAAAGCCACCTGGAAGAACAGGTCATCCCGGATGTACTTGCCACCAATAACTGCTGTATTCTCCAGGTAATCAGCGAGGGATGCCGTCGTATCCGACCCCGCAAGGCCAGATAGATCGTATAACCACCGTTGAAGTATCTGGGAACGCACAAAAAACAGATCCAGTCCCAGTAGTTCCTGTACATTCCTTTCAAAAACTGAAATTACGTTCAACTGTGGCAGAAGGTCGGTGTTTTCGATGATGACCCTGCTCAGTTCCGGCGTCTCACCTTCCTTTACAGCCAGCAGATCCATGCCCAGCAATCTGGCTATCTCTGTCTCACTCATACCTGGAACAGATTCCAGCCTGAAGCTCAGATCAGACAGCCGGCTGTTCCTGGCACTGAGTAGAACCAGTACAGACCCTGATTCGTTACGGCTTCTGGTCTCGGCTTCAAGGGATATCACCGGATCGAAGGATGTTTCATCCTCATCGAAGAGAACAGTTGCATTCTTCAGATAGAAATTTTTCTGGATGTAGAAGACTGTTCCGCCACGCAGTGCGGCCTGCCCGTTCACTTCAAAACTTTCGGTAGCCCCATCGAACGATACAGCCAGTTTGCTGGATGGATCGGCCTGGCCATAAATCAGAGGAAGCCGCTTGTCTGGAAAGTACAGACGCACGCCACGGCCAAAACTCAAATCAAGATCAAGTGAAAAGTTGTTTGCATCACCGTTGCCTTCATTGGCGGCACCCGTTACAAGCTCAGTGGTAAGGATTATGTCCCCGGTTGGAACCATGACAGAGCCTGACAACCGTGTCTGCCCATCGTCCAGTTCAATCAGCAATGCTGGCTGGGCAAAGCCGCCTATGTCCATACCTAGAATCTTCATCTGGACTGGAACATATCCCGGCCCGGTTGACTGCACCGTTATATCCATCTCGGACGGAATATAACCACGGAAGGTTGCCGCAAGATTGGCATTGAGCCTGGCATCACCACATTTCAGATCTGACTGCAGGGTTTCCATGTTCCTGCCGGTAAAATACAAGGGTTCGGTAAACGGACCAATAGGAGCGGATACAAACTCCGGCACTCCCAGATAGACATTGTCAAACTCCACTGCCCCATTGATTTCAGGATCACCGATGCGGCCAGCCAGGGTCAGATCGCCCGAGGCGGTTCCCGAGATGGCCTCGACAAAGGGTAAACGGAGCAACTGGAAGAGGAAAGGCATCTGCACACGTACCTGGCTGAGTTCAAGGCTGATGGAGCCTTCAGCTATCCGGCCTTCTGCATTCATGGACAAGGGCAACCCTGGTGCAAGGTGGGCCGAAAGCTCGCCGGCTGTGGAAAAAGATATCCGGGCCTGGTTTTCCGGACCTGCCCTGAAAACCCTCTGATCGTCTGTCAGTACCAGTTCGAAAGGCCATTGGCTTGTGTCGGAGCCGAAGGCGAATCCAGCCAGGGTTCCACTTACCAGATATTCTTCGGTGGAGTCCGCTTCGTTGATCCTGGATTGCCCGTTGAAGGCAATGGATCCCTCGTATCGTTGTGTTCCAACGGTGAGAAAAGCACGGGTGGATCCTGTCAGGTGCCTGTCATGGATATTGTAGGTTCCTGTGGCATTGTCCATGCTCTGGGCAAGGAAACGCCCTTTGGCATTTACAATGGTCAGTGTACCTGCCGAATAGCTGCCCTGACCGTTGACAACAGGCAATTCCCTGAGCTTGGACCCTTCGTTCAAGGCAAATGTAAATTCGGCAGCAGGATCTCCGATGGGACCGGTGACCTTCAGGGACGCATCAAACCGTCCATTGATCTTCACCGGCAACCGGGCCATCTGGGCCCGGGCCATTTTGGCAATCACCGCAAGCTCTCCGTCCCGGTATTCACCATCAACAGCATAGGATTCGCCATCAAGGGCCGCCAGGAGACCTTTGACGGCTACAGCCAAACCGTCTTGATAATCCCAGGTTATGTCCGCGGCACCTTCCAGCTCCGAGACAGCATCGGCTGCCCCGAGCCGTGATACCCTGCCTCCGGCCTGATTGAAGGCTCCTGCCAGGGAGATGGCGGGAATGCGGCTTGTCCCTGACGAAGCAGGTTCAATCATGGCACGATCGATCACCAGATCCCAGTCGTAGAACCCCGCAAACCGCAGGGTGCTGCGCAAACCAAGAGCCAGCACAACCCCGGGAGCCTGTACTGGCAGATTGTCAAAACCGAACTGGGCAAGAAGCTCACCACCAAGGCCACGCACGGAAAGACTGAAACCGTAATCTCCGTACATGAACAACGAGTCACCAAACACAGTACCAGAGAAGCGGTACGGTATATCCTGGACGACCAGGCCGATCGTGTATCCCAGGCCTGCCGGGGATGAATAGTCGATTGAAGCCGAGCCATTCAGGGCATACCCATTGATGCTGGCGTCCAGATTCCTGATTTCAAGATTTTCGGAAGTTCCAGAGAAGGAGGCAACACCGAAAGCCGAAGCCAATCCCTCGTGGACAATGAGAGTGTTCACCGATGTGTATGAAAGCTGGGAAAAATCCGAAAAGATGCTTATATCACCATCCAGCCGGAGGGGCGAAAGGATCGAGACTGCATTCTGTCCAAGAAGGGAACCAAGCAACTCCCGGAAGGACCCGAGGCTGAACGAATCCAGCCTCAGACCTGCCTCCAGATAAGCATCATCACCGTACGCCAGTGTACCTTCTATCGTGATACCAGCTCTGTCAGCCTGGCTGTAGACTTCCACCCCTTCGAATACAAACTCATCCATCGAGGCCAGGTTTACGTCACCAGAACCCACAGAGGTGCTGTCGTAACGACCAGTAGTAGCCTCCAGGAAATACGCAATTGATCCATTATCCATGGATATGGAGGCACTCAGGTCATACAGGCTGGAACCGCTGATATCCAATGATTCCGCATAGGCAAACCATGAGGTACCAGCTCCCTGAACATCAAATTCACCTGCAAATTCCAAGCCTGGTCTCAAAATATATGAACCACTCACACGGCCATCGGCTGCACGTTCCAGGGGTTGTATGCTGCCACTGAAACCGAGATCAAAAACACTGGTCCATAGGCGTGCCGACCTCACCTGCATCGACCGGATTGTGCCTGATCCAGCCAGTCTGAACCGTGGCTGGCCACCTGGTAGATCCAGAGGAGCCCTTCCGCTCAGATCCATGGACACGATGGTACCGGTTGCGCTCAGATCGCTGGAGATCCCGATTGTACCCCAGTACGGAAGACCAAGCCATGGCCGGAAACGATCGTCGACCTTGCCAGACGACGCGATGGAAAAAGGTACGAACCCATCAAGCTCCATGGCCAACTGAAGCTGGTGGTCCGCAAGATTCCAATGGGCGTCAAGCCGTTTGAGCCCTTTGCCACTGGTCGAGGCTGTCACAATGCCGGACTCCAGACTGAGGCTGTACTCCATCGAGACCATTCTGCCGATATCACTGTCCACTGAAAGCCTGAGCAGAGACTCGGCCCTGCTCAGATCATTCAGCAGGCGTGCGCTTACCGCAAAAGGCATGCGTGCAGTGGATGTTCCCAGACGGGCTTTACGATCGTGCACATCCATGGTTCCCGAAGTGCTGAACGACAGGGCTTTCCCGCCTTCTACCATTATGTCCGTCCGGCGGATATCGGAAACGAACTCCAGCCCATCAAGGCCTTTCAAGGAGAGGTGTGCCCGTGAAAGGGTGACGAAGATGTCCCTGCCGCTTGGTTTTATCCGTCGAGCCAAGGTTTGTAGACTTGTCCGCAGCTTTTCCAGAACCACTGCATCACGTTCCAGATCGATAGACAGATTCAGTTCCGACAAGGAGATTTTCAGAAGAACGAAACGACCACCGAAAGCTGCCATGCGGTCATAGCGAACATTCAGGCGGGAGATTGAAAGAAGTTCCACCTCGCCGGCATACACATGGATTCCGCGGAACTCCAATCTGCCGAAGAGCCGGGGAGAGAGGCTGGTATACGACAGTGTCAGCCCAGTGGCCTCCTCGTAGGGGCTGGCCAGAGAGAGCAGTGTTCCGGCCACCAAGTCCGTGGCCCTGTCGGCCATCGGCCTGGACAGCAGTGCCCACAGCGCCATAGCAGCAACGAGTACGAGAAGAACAATTGCTGTCACGCCGCGACGGGATGATTCCACGATAGAACAGTAACACAGAGAACCTGCTTGTACCAGATTGATCACAGGCCAAGGCCGCTTGCACTAGGATGGCATCGTCGCTAGTATGCCAGAAATGAAGAAAGAACGAGAGATTCTCGAACACTTCGTAGTGTTCGAAGGCATAGACGGTACCGGTACCACCACACAACTGACCCGGTTGCAGAGAAGGCTTGCTGCGGTGGCCTGCCCGCATGCCGTATCGTGCGAACCGACCAATGGGCCTATCGGAACGCTGATACGGGAGTCTCTGGCTGGTACCGTTCCACTGCATCCTCACACGGTAGCCCGTCTGTTTGCAGCGGACCGTGCAGAGCATCTATACGGCAACGGGGGCATTGTTGCTTCATCTGCCGCAGGGTTGCTGGCTATCAGTGACCGCTATCTGTTCTCTTCACTTGCCTACCAGGGGCTGACCTGCGGACAGGAATTGCCTGCCGCCCTGAATGCCGGTTTTCCCTTGCCCGGACTGCTCCTGTTTTTTGATCTTGATCCGAAAGCTGCCATGGATCGAATGGCCGGCAGATCAAAACTTGACATCTATGAAAACCTGGAGTTCCAGAAACAGGTTGCCGCAGCCTACCGCCATACCATCAGCAATTTCGAAGGGCTGGGCATGCAGATTGTCCGCATAGATGCTTCACTGCAACCCGAGGCAGTGGAACGAGCCGTCTGGAAGGCAGTAGAGCCCCTGGTCCTGGACACAAACGATAAGCCTGAAACTTGAAGCCCCGGGTGCCGATACTGTTACTGTATGAAGCGTTTCATCCTCGTGATCGTTGCAGCCTTCCTCTTCGTCATCGAACTTGCATCGTATCCAGTGTACTTCAAGGAACAGTTCTACCGCCTGTACCACACCAACTACATTCTGTACCCGGATGATTCCATAGAAAACATCTACTGGCTTGAACAGGCCAGGAAGGCAGATTTCTGCAACCCCCTGTATGCGATGGCCAGGATACCCGACCAGAAACACTGGGAACGCTACCGCTACCTCTTCAACATGCACATAGAACTGAAAATGATTGAACAGCATCTGCAGCTTGGTTCAAAGTTCGACAAGCAGGTAGCGTATTTCTACAACGCTCCCTGGAAGCGGGAAAATCTGGAAAGCCTGGAGATTGCGGAGACTGCGTACCGGGCTGCCCTTGCATACTGGAACACCGCAAAGGACTGGGCGGCCAAAGCCCAGGGCATACGCTGGATCTATCTGCCTGAGGTGCAGTTCTGGGACGATGAAGCCCACCGCATAGTCACCGGCGAACTGGATTACGGGAACATCATCACCCGGGAACTGGCAAGACTGCAGAAAGTCCGTGAAGCCTTCCAAACCATGGACGAGTCCACCTACTGAATCAGCGGATGAACATGGCGTCGCCGTATGAGAAGAAACGGTACCGCTCCTGTACAGCCTGGGCATAGGCAGCGAGGATGTGATCCCTGCCGGCAAAGGCGGATACCAGCATGAGCAGGGTGGACTCCGGGGTATGGAAGTTGGTGAACATGGCATCCACTGCCTTGAACCGGTAACCAGGGTAGATGAAGATGCTGGTCTCCCCCGAGCATGCAGGCAGATGGTCTTCCTTCCAGGCACTTTCAAGAGTGCGTACACTGGTGGTGCCCACCGCTACCACCGGCCTGCCTTCGGCCTTGGCCTTGGTGACTGCGGCTGAGGTTTCAGCGGATATCGTGAATGATTCCTCGTGCATGCGGTGGTCTTCAAGGGATTCGCTGCGTACGGGCATGAAGGTACCAAGCCCAACATGAAGGGTAACGAAAGCCAGCCCGATGCCTCTCGAGCGAAGGTCGTCCATCAGTGCCGGGGTAAAGTGCAGGCCAGCTGTCGGCGCGGCGGCTGAACCACTGGCCCTGGCGTAGACAGTCTGGTAGCGCTCGCTGTCCTCCAGACTATCTTCCCGGCGGATGTAGGGCGGCAAGGGAAGATGTCCGTTCCGCTCGAGGTAGTCTTCGTCAAAGTCAACAGAAAAACGGAACAGCCGTTCATCATCCCTGGCCTCGATCACCTCTGCCTCAAGACCTTCAGGCAGGCTCAATACCTTTCCTGGCGTCTGCTTGGCCATCCGTGAGGTCATGGCTGCCCAGAGGGCCGGCCCTTCCCTGCGCAGTAGCAGCAATTCCACTTTCCCGCCACTGGCGCTGGTTGCGAAAAGTCTGGCCCGCCTGACTCTGGAGTCATTGAAGACCATAACTGCGCCATCGGGCACATAGCGGCCAAGCTCTGAAACCATGGCATGTTCGAGGGCTCCGGTATTCCGGTCCATCACCAACAGGCGGGAGGCTCCCCTTTCGGCTGCCGGGTGCTGGGCTATCAGTTCTTCAGGGAGGTTAAAATGGAAGTCCGTCGTTTTCATTGCTTTTCCGGTAACCAAGATGTTCGTAGGCAAGAGGCGTGGCCACCCGGCCCCTGGGGGTGCGCATCACGAAGCCTGACTGTATGAGATAGGGCTCCAGATAGTCTTCAAGGGTCTCCACACTTTCGCCGGTGGACACCGCCAGGGTCTCGGCCCCGACTGGTCCTCCGCCGTACTTCAGTATTATTGCACTTAGGACATCACGGTCGTGGCGTTCAAGCCCGTAGCGGTCAATCTCGAGCCTGGCCAACCCGTCTGCCACAATGGCGGCTGAAACGGTGCGGGAACCTGCTACCTGGGCAAAATCACGCATGCGCCGCAACAGGCGGTTGGCAACCCGGGGAGTGCCCCTGCTGGCAGTGGCAAGGATGGCCGCAGCGTCATCCTGTACATCTACATCCAGAATGCCTGCCGAGCGCCTGAGTATGGCCACAATATCGTCCAGTTCGTAGAAGCCAAGGCGAATGCTGATGCCGAAGCGGCTGACCAGGGGGCTGCCAACCATGCCTGCCCTGGTGGTGGCTCCCACCAGGGTGAAAGGTGACAGGGGTATCCTGAGGGTTCTGGCGCTTGGACCCTGGCCTATGATGAAATCCAGTTCGCCGTCTTCCATGGCCATGTACAGCATCTCTTCTATGGCAGGTTTCAGGCGGTGTATCTCGTCTATGAAGAATACCGACCGCGGAGACATGGTGGTCAGGATGCCCGCCAGATCCTTGGGTTTTTCAAGGGCAGGTGCACTGGTCACCTTGAAGTCAACCTCAAGTTCACGGGCGACTATGCCAGCCAGAGTGGTCTTGCCAAGCCCTGGAGGCCCCATGAGGAAGACATGATCCAGGGCCTCTTCACGCTGTCTGGCGGCCTCGATGAAAATTGCCAGGTTCTGCTTGACCGAGGCCTGGCCCAGGAATTCGGCCAGAAGGCGGGGGCGCAGGATATTCTCACGCTCGTCGTCCCGGGGATCAAAACTGCCGGATACCAGGCTTGCTTCCATATCGTTCATGATCCGCTCAGCTCAACTATGGCCCGGCGGAAGAGTTCACGCTCACGGTCATCAGTCTTGTTTGGCAAATTGCCACCCTCAGCCACAATCTGTCGTATGATATCAGCTGCCCTTTTACGCTCGTATCCCATCTCAGCCAAGGCCCGGATGATGTCGGCGTGGGGTTCCTGGGCCTCGGGTCCATTCCTGCCGAAGGATGGCAACTTGCCTTTGAGGGAAAAAACAAGCTTCTGGGCTGTCTTCTTGCCAAGACCAGGAATGGATTCCAGCCTTGCCAGATCTTCGGCATCAAGGGCACGCTCCAGATCCTCTGCCCCTATGCCACCGAGTATCTTCAGGGCTTGCTTGGGTCCTATACCGTCCACCGAAAGCAACTCCACAAAGACAGCCCGCTCAGACTCGGTGGGAAAGCCGAAAAGCCGCATCTGGTCTTCACGATGCAGCAACCAGCACAGCACCCGCACACGGTCGCCCATCATCCCGAAGGCATCTACGGAACGGGATGGCACGGAGAATTCCCATTCCACACCGTTGTTGTCTACCCGGATCAGATCGAGGCCTTTGTGGCAGAGGGTGCCGCTTACCGCATTGTACATGGGCGTGATTATATACGCCGGGGTTCCGGCTTAGCAAGCGAAGGGAAGGCTCTGGACTGGCAGTGACAGATAG
>JAVEXH010000444.1:0-2977 GCA_034004175.1 Spirochaetia bacterium | reverse complement strand
CCGGCCTCCCTGATGCGGTTGAGTATCTGGAAGGCCTCGATGGCCGGCTTGTTGGCAAAACGCTTATGGGTCTTCCATACCAGGGGCCTGGATGGATCGATCTTCCATGGTCCGCCACCATCAGCACCTGAGCTTACCGGGAAACTGGCAGTCTGGCTCTGGATACCCTTGTACTCTGCCACGGCCAGGACAAGGCGGGCTCCTGCAGGAATCGGGAAGGGACCATCATAGCTGGAGCCACCCTGGCGCGGATCACTGCCATTGGTGGAATACCGTATAGGCAAGCCGGGGGGTACTGAAACAAGTTCAAAGAATCGCGTATCCCCTTGCGTATAGTCCCGGCCCTTCACTTCGACGGTGTTCTTCCAGACTAGGGGGCTTCCCGTAGGCGCAGGCGGATCATTCTCGTCGATGCAGAGGAAGGACACAACCAGATCCTTGGTTACGAAATCGCCGTAATCCGGCACCCGTTCCGAGGCCAGGCTTGGCACAACGTCGCCTATTTCGTAAAGAACCTTCGTGCCTCCGGTCGGTTTTATCTCGAGAACTGCCTCGCCGGTTTCGGGGTTCCGGTTCTTCAGGCTAACCCGCACACTGGTGACTTGCTTTGGGAATGGACCTGTGTGTATCAGGTTCCCCTCATCCTTCCAGAGGCCGTTGGCAATCGCCAGGCGCCGTACATCCTCGAGTAGGTCCTTATGTTGCCACTGCCATTCCGGTTTTACCGCGGCACGCTTCTTTATATCGCTCCAGGGTACGGGATTCTGGTTGTCAAAGAGCCGGTCCTCTATCTTCCTGATCCAGGATTCGGAAGCCTTCTCGCTTGAGAACTTGCTGACGGCCTCCAGGGTCTTGCGGATCTGGGCCTCGGGATCGTACTTGTTGTTCTCGAAACTGAGGTTGATGGTTTCGCTGCGCAGACCGCCCTTGCTGGGATACACCAGGACCTGGAAGGTCTGCTGTATCGCACTGCGCAGGGCCAGGAGTATCTTGTTGCGGTTGCGTATGGCTTCTTCACGCTGGGGGTCACGGGGGCTCAGGCCTTCGGTATCCTGCTCGGCCATGATGCCCTGGATGGCCTTGTAGAACGCGGCGTTCTTGAGCACCTCTTCCCGGGTATCACGGTCACCGGTAAGGAACAGGACGCGGTTCCTGTATTCCTGGCTCTCGAACCAGGTCTGCCATTCAGGGTGCAGAGGCCTGGTACTCGTGGCCTGCAGGTAGGGGTCAGTCAGGATCAGGGTAACCTTGGCCGGTTGTATATCCAGATCGTCAAGCCCGGGCAGGGTCTTGATATCCTGATACACATCCCCCAGGGTTGGCTTGAACAGCTCATGCAGGTGGGTGCACAGTTCCTGCATCTTGTTTTCGTTGTTGTATGCGCTGACCATGGCATGCAGTTTTGCCGCCAGGTTCTGCACATTCTTGAAGTACAGAAGCCCTGTATTGGACAGATGCAGGTACCAGGCCAGGTTTGGCAACTGTTCCAGCACATCGGTGCGCAGGCGGCTGATGTCCCTTCCGGGAGCGCAGAGCCAGCCAATCACCTCGGTGTCCTTGAGGCCTATGACGGCACTGGTTGCGGTGCTCAGACTGGCTATGTAAATGAGCTTGGCAGCATCCTGGGCAGCCTGGCCAGAGCCCAGTTTTGCATCCAGGAGCTCGGCATTTGAATGGCCATTATTGGCCAGATCCTTGCGCACCGCCTCTACCAGGCTGGGATTGATGGAGCTGAACTCAGAAAAAATCTGCTCCACATTCAGGTCTATATCGTAGGGATGTATAAGCGATAGAGCTTTTGCTTTCTCGGTCTCCCATAGGTTTGCCACAATTGCACGCATCAGACGCAACAGCCCACGGGTCTGCTGGAAACCAGGATTGGCCTTGAAGCGGCCATACAGGTCCCGCAAGGAAAAATGGAAGGGATAGCTCTCGCGTAGCTCGGAAGCAAAGGCCTCGGGGGATGCGGCTGTAAGATCCATCTGCTTGGCCTTCTTGACTGCCTCTGCATAGCTTACGGCCACTTCGTTCCTTACTGCCAGGTCGGGCAGCTTCTCGAAGAGACGGGTGCGCAGTATGTGATAAATCTCTTCTCCCTGGGCGGCCACTGGTTCAAGGGTAAGCACGCTCCGCTTGGTTTCCTGGTTCAGGTCATCAAGGGCCTTTACCATACCAGTGTCCTGGTAGGCCGATCCTGAAAGGTCGGAAATAACGATGACCACATTGGAAAGCTCATTGCCGTTAGCCGCGACCATGAGGTTGGAAATGGCCGTTGTAGTCAGGTCGGCCAGGTTGGAGTCCCCGATCTTCTTGCCCTTGGCCTGCATGAAATACGGCGGCAGCTCATCAAGAAGGATGATGGTGGGCGCCCCTTTGAGCAGATTGCGCCAGGAACTTACCCCCGGTGGCTGCAAAGGTGAGTACAGATTGTTGAAGACCTCTTTCTTGCCAAGCTGGTCAGCCAAAGCTCCCCAGATACCGAACTTGTAGTCCGACTCGCGGCCATCAAAACCTATCACCCGTATGGGTGTGGTTCCCAGGTCTTTCTCCTGCCAGAAGGCCTTGCGCAGCTCCGGAAAACGTGCCAGCAAGCCAAGGGCAATCATGTTGTGGGTCTTGCCGCCACCCATGGACTGGGAAAGCAGGAAGGTAGCGGCCTGGTCATTCACACCCAGCAGTCGGTCAAAAGCCTTGTTGATCAGGATCTTCATTCCATTGGTTACGAAGTTCTCTTCGAAAAACTGCTTGGCCACCGCCTGGGAGTATTTACCATCGAAGAGATCACTGAGTTGAAGGACCACATCGCGTCGGCTCTGATCAAAAGTGCTCTGCCGGGGAGTGCAGACATCGAATAGACTGTTCTTCATGATTGCCTCAAATAATTTAGATGGCTGATTATATCATGATCTGGCATTCCGGTAATGGTACTTGTAGGCATGAAACAATTGATTTGTTTAGTTCCTAGGGCTACCACCTA
>JAVEXH010000443.1:0-2978 GCA_034004175.1 Spirochaetia bacterium | reverse complement strand
TGATCCGACAGCCCAGACTTGCCCTGTTGTTAATGTTCCTCCTTCATACTGTCTGGTTGGCAGCAGCCCCCTTCCCACAGGGCGCCTCTGCGGAAGCCAGGTTGACGCCCTCTGCAGCCCTGGTGGATTTGATGGCACAGACTGGCGGAACCACAGCAACTCCAATCACCGGGCTATCCACTGATGCTTCCCGCGAACCATCCGCCAGACTGCTTCTGGAAGCGGCCATACTGTTCTCCGAAACCGGTGAAGCCAGGGCCAACGCTACCAGGCAGGCTGTACTCCAGGCCATGGAAGAAGCAGCCGGCCTTGAGGGCACGTACGATACGGATTACGAGCTCGGCGAGGCTGTACTGGCCCTGGCACACGAGCGCTTTTTCAGCCGCTATGTAGAGGCAGAATCCCGGCTCGATGCAGCCGTGCTCGACGGCAGGTACAACTGCGTTTCATCATCCGCCCTGTACCTGATCCTGGCCAGGGCAGCCGGCCTGAAGGTGGGGGGCGTCATCACCAAGGACCATTCGTTCTGCGTCATACAGACCGGGGATCGGGCCATCGATGTGGAAACCACAAACCCTTCCGGTTTTGACCCGGGCAGCAAGAAGGAGTTCCAGGACAGCTTCGGCCGGGTAACCGGCTATTCATATGTGCCACCCAGCGACTACCGCAGCCGTCAGCAGGTTGATGGCAGGCATCTGATGGCCCTCATACTCTGGAACAGGGCAACCCTGCTGGAACGCAATGGACAGTGGGCCCAGGCCGTAGCCCTGGCGGTGGATGCCTACGCATATTCACCGGAGCCAGGCTCGAAACGCCAGCTTGAAGACCGCCTGTACAACAATGCCGGAGCCTTGCTCAACGAGAAACGCTGGCATGAGGCCTTACCCTTCCTGGAGCGGGCCATCGGGCTGTACGGGCCTTCAACCCGGCTCGAGGGACTGGCCGGGCAGGCCAGGCTGGCCATACTGGCCGATGAACTGGAACTCATGGATCCCCGGTCAGGAATTTCGGCAATTACAGATGCCTGGGAACAGGGTCTTGTGGATCGCAAGCACCGGGATGAACTGCTGGCCTATGCCTACGGGCGGCTGGCCGAGGATGAGCGCTCGGCGGGAGGGTGGCTGGCAGCCTGGGAAGTCCTGAAGCAGGGCATGATAACGGCACCACAATCCAGCCAGCTTGCCAGAATGGCGGAAACAGCCAGGAAAAACTGGACCTATGAGATACACAACCGCTTTGCGTTACTGTTCAATGAGGGCAGGTACCAGGAAGCCCTTGCGGTCATGGATGAAGCCCTGGCCATATTACCCGACGAGCGTCTGTTCAGGGACGATGCCGCCACCGCCCGGAAAGCCATCAAGCCCTGACTGGCCGTTAATCCCTGACTGGCCGTCAAGCCCTGACAATCGGAAAACGGAGGATGGATCTGGATCCTTCCGTGCCGGACTGAGTAAAAGTACCACCCAATTGAGAAGCCAGGGCTCCGATGATATCCATACCTATACCCTTGCGGCCAGGGACCTTTGCCTTGGCAGACTCAGCAGTGGCAGGTCCGGACGTGGAATGGTCATTCGTGGCAGCAACAAAACCAAAGCCGACACCATCGTCGGAAACCTCAAGTTCGTATTCACCATCCGCCTCTTCCATGGTTATGCGTATCCTGCCCTCCCTCCGGTCAGGAAACCCATGCTTGAAAGCATTGGACAGGAGTTCGGTAACAATGATGGACAGCGGGATGGCGGTGTCTATGGGCAGAATCAGGGACGGAGCCTCTACCGCTATCTGTATTCCCCTGTCCTGGGCGTCATGGACGCTGGCCATATATTCAGCCAGACGGGCGAAATATGAGGCGGCATCTATGCCATCGAATGAAGAACCACGATAGATCTGCTCATGTACCAGGGCCATGGAATGAATCTGGGTCTGACAATCCGTGAAGACCCCCCGGGCTCCATCATCCATGATGCAGTCTCCCTCAAGGCTGAGCAGACTGGACACGACCTGCAGGTTGTTCTTTACCCGGTGATGTATTTCCTTCAGCAGCAATTCCCGGGAATCCAGTTCCCTGGCCAGTTGGCGGGCGGTTTCACGCCGCTCGCTAACATCATGGATGATGCCTATGGTTCCCGTACCCCGGCCCTGGAACTCCGGCAGCTTTACTCCCAGACAGCTCACCTCACCCCAGGAATCCACGCTGGCCCTGGTCCATTCAAACTCATCCTTGTGCCGCAGCCGTACTTCCAGCCCTTTGGTCATGCGCTCACCTGAACGCCGCTCGTCGAACAGCTTGGGTGCTGCATCGGCCCCGGTGGCTACACCCTCGTAGCGTCGCAGCACGGTATTCCGCCCTACTTCGGATACATCATCAGGATGAACCACCTCGGCAAAATGTCTGCCTATGAGCTCCGAAGGCTTCCAGCCGAGTTGCATGATGGCATCGTTCAGATAGGCAAAGCAGCCATCGCTGTCCAGTACATACACAATGTCCGGCACCATGCGCAAGAGGTTCATGTAGCTGCTTTCGGCCCTGACTATGTTCACATTCTGCCGGTCCAGGCTTTCCCGCACCGCCACGGCCTTCCTGAGCAGGATGGGAGCAAAGCGCTCCCAGTTGGCTTCCGGATCGCGGATGCAGAAGGTACTCGACTCGTCGGCTATGAGGGAGGCCAGACGCAGCGGATCCTCTCCTGGGTCTGCCACCAGTACCGCCGGTACCGGCCACAATGAAAGCCAGTCGGCAAAGGATCCATCAGCAAAGGATGTATCGGTAAGTACCACATCGATGGAACCCATGGCTGATTCCACATCAGGAATGCTTTCCGCAAAGACACACTCGTCACCATTCTGCTCGATGGCGGCTGAAACACGGAGACGTTCATCCTTGTCTGCAAGAGCCATCAGTACGATCATGGAACGTTGCATCGATCAGGCTCCTTGATTCCGGGATTTTTCATACCCTCATCCAGTTCAGCATCCAG
>JAVEXH010000442.1:0-2981 GCA_034004175.1 Spirochaetia bacterium | reverse complement strand
CAGCCTGCGACCTGCTGTATCGCCATTGAGCAGGCCTGCCAGTTCGACCAAGCGGTCGCCCTGTTCGCGCAAGGCCTCGCGCCGGGCCCGTGCCGTTGCAAGAGCTGTAAGGTTTGATTCCAGTCTTCTCAGTTCCGATTCAGCCTGGGACAAGGCGGTTCTGGCCAGGTTATGGGCTGCCTCGGCTTCGGATGCAGCAGTCTGCAGAACCTCGGTATCCGGTCTGGAACTTCCACCGGTTGCACGACGCGCTGCTGCCAGGCGTGCAGCAGCGGCCGCCACAGAACTTGCATAGCTGGCACTCCGGGTAGCCAAGGTGGCCTGCTCATCCTTGTCCATGCAGGCTGCTTCCCAGGAATCGCGATCCGGGAAGCCGGCCTTGGCCAAAGCCCTGTCCGCAGCCAGAGTAGTCTCCGACAGTTCGGACTCCACCTGGGTCAGCCTTGCCTCGCAATCAGCCAGACGGGAGACCGCAGTAGCCAGACCGGATTCCCAGGCAGCCAGATCCTTTTCCAGGGCGGCCCTGCGGTCAGCGGCCTCACGCCGCTTTGCCTGCAATGAGGTCAAGGCTTCTGCCGGATCACTGCCCCCGGCGGACTTGCCTGCCTCGTGCACAGCCGCCTTGGCGGAGGCCAGAGCCTGGCCTGCTGCCGTCAATCCAGCCTCGGCTGACAGGCTCTCCTGCCGTGCTGCTTCCAGCTGTGTACGTGCAGCAGCCACTGCAGCCACACGGGTATCAGCCTCGTCAAGCGTAGCCTGGGCCTGGCTTACCGCGGATTCTGCACGTGCCAGAAGCGCTCCAGCCTCTTCCGGTGAGAGCAGCTCTCCAAGGGCTGCCAGGCGCTGTTTCAGTTCCGACCGGGACTGCTCAAGAGTCATGAGGCGGGATCGGCACTCGGCTTCGACCCTGCCAGCCGACCTGAGCTCCGCCCTGGCTTGTTCAAGACTAGTAGTGCCGGCCGCCTCGGCAGGCTCGATCGCAGCAGGTACGGCCGCAGGAGCCGGATGATCGAGGCTGCCGCATACCGGGCAAGGGCATCCTGGAACCAGACTGGCAGCCAGGGCCGGTATGGCCGTTTCTGCCTGCCTGGCCTCCGCCTGTGCCACCCTGGCCTCCGCAGCCTCAAGCCTGTCCGTAGCCGACTTGAGCAGGCCTGAGGCTTCCAGAAGAGCTGCCTCAACCGTGGCTGCGTCATGCCGTATGGATTGCCCTTCGGCAGCTCTGGCTGCAGCAAGGCGAGCCGACTCCCTTGCCGCGGTTGCCTGGGCCAGATGCCCGGACAAGGCAGGCCTGTCGTGAAGCTCCTGCTCAAGCCCGGACAGATCAGTTTCCATGGAACGTATCCTGCCCCGGACAAGACAAGCTGCGTCTTCAGCCTCCCTTGCCTCCGTTTCAGCGGTGGCAAGGGACAAACCGGCAAGCCGTACCCGCTCCCAGGCAACAGCCCGGGCAGCCAGATCTCCGGCATCCCGGTCCATGGCTGCAATGGATTCCGCGAGCTCCACAAGATCGAGGCGAGTCTGGATCATGGAAGCTTCCCGGTCCTTCAGCGCCTTGAGCTGCCCCCCCAGGCTGGCATGAAGATCAGCCTCCCGCTTGCGTTGGGCAAGAGCCCGGTCTTTGGCATCCATCTCTTTACGGATGCCGTCAGCCGCAGCAGCCCTGCCAAGCCTGAGCCCGAGGGATTCCATTTCCGGTTTCAGCGCCAGAAGCCCGGCATTTTCAACTTCGGCGGCCGCAAGCTCGTCCCAGGCCCTGGCAACCAACTGGGCGCCTTCCAGCGCCAGGCGGGCATTCATGAGAATGTTTCTGGCAGACTCTTCACTGGCCGCAGCAGAGCCGGCTACCACCCTCGCAGCTTCCAGCGCGGCATCAGGTTCCTGGCCAAGCCCTGCAACCAGCTCGGCAATCGCGTCATCCGCAGCCCTGGCCTCCGCCTTGGCCTCCTGGGCCTCCCTGCGCGCAAGCTCGGAGACCGCCGCATGGGCATCTACCGGAAACAGCTTCTCAAGGATTTCCGTGCGGTCACTGGTGTTCATGTCCAGAAAACGCTGGAACTCGCCCTGGGGCAGAAGGATGATCCGGGTGAACTCGTCAAAAGACAGGCCTAGCATGCCTTCTGTTTTTTCAGTCACTTCGGTTGGCTTGTCCCGCACTGATTCCCAGCGCGCATCCGGCATACCGGCCTGGTCAGGATTCCCGGGATCGCTGGATGGATCACGCTTGCCAAGCCGGTAGAGAACGGCCTCTGAAGGCAGTTGCCTGACCCCCTCACCCCGCCTCTTGGCAATGCTGCGGGGGGGACGCCTGAGCACCCGCCAGGTCTCTGCTCCTATGCAGAAGCTGAAGTCCACAAACACATCGCCATCATCAGAGGCATGATGGGAGACCAGATCGGAAGGCTCCCTGGTACCGGGTACCTGGCCGTACAAAGCATACACCATGGCATCGAACAGGGTGGTCTTGCCCGAGCCCGTAGGCCCGCAGACCAGGAAGACCTCTCCGAGGGGGCTGAAGTCCACATCCACCGGGTCGACATAGGGACCGATGCAGGACAGAGCCAGCCTAACGGGCTTCATCGGTGGCCTCCCTGTACAACCGGGAAAACAGCTCCATCAGTGCCGGGGAAGGTGGACAGCCGCGCAGTTCCTGGTGAAAGGCGACGAAATCATCCTCGGCCAGGGTTCCATCCTGATCATCAGCCTGCCTGGTATCCAGGTCTTCTCCTGCTCCGGCCACCGGTTCGAAGGCCGCCTGTTTCAGGGAAAGCAGAAAGGGAAAGCGCTCCCGCAAGGGACCCAGGGGATTCAGGACTGCGTCGGCATCATCCAGGATGGCCTCGATGTAATCAGCCTCGAATTCCTGCCAGCGAGGGTCCTGCATGACCTGGTCGTAGCTGCCGCTGATGCGGACCATCCGCCGCAACGGCTGGATGAGCCTTGACTCCGAGGAATATGAACCAGCATGCACATCCACCACC
>JAVEXH010000441.1:0-2988 GCA_034004175.1 Spirochaetia bacterium | reverse complement strand
CTGTCTGATTATCATACTGAGCACCAGGCCGCAATCGGGTTGCCGCTCGAGTTTTTGTTGTGGGATTCATCCGGCACATGATCCCCAGACCAGCAGTACCCTGCTTCAGGGGGCGTCAAAAAAAGGTACTCCAGCTGCCCGGGACCCGACACGCCCCCTATCCCGGAACTCCTCGCGGGCCTTCAAGGCCCGCTCCGGGGTTCCGGGATTCCCCTTGGAAAGGGTGCAGGAGCCGGAAGCACAGCTCAATCCACCGCTATTACCTCATAGTTGCCTGCGTTGATATGCCCTGCGGAATCAGCGGCGATGCTGCCTGGCCGCTGCTTGGCCGGGCTACAGCTTCAAGACACAGGTAGGGGCGGCCCTCGTACTCGATGCCAACCTCTGTGGAGTACCGTGGACGCCCGGGTACAGCCACGAACATGTGGCCAGATACCAGTATCAGCAGGGTCCGTTCCGCGCTCAGGCTGGTCCACAGGGCAGCAAAGAGCACGGACTTGGAGTCGCAGTCTCCCCAGTTGTCCACCGCAACCTGGGCAGGCACGATGACCCCATCGATATTCAGGCCATTTTGTTCATCCAGAGGTAGCTGGTAGGGTATTCCTGGCAGAATGCGGTGAGGGCGGCCAACAACCGCTCCCGGTCATCCCCCAACTGTCCGGACAGATCACGGAACGAGCGGACCAGGTCAGCCAGGCGCGGCTTGCCGCTCCTGACCAGCGAGGCATAGTCAAGCGTCAGGCTGTAGGCATCCTGGCCGGGATCTTCTTCCATCAGGAATCCCCGGGCGGCAAAATACCCGGCGTGCAGCGAAAAGACAAGTGTCTCAAGGGAATCGGCAAAAACAAGACGGCCCGGGTCATCGACCTGGTAGTTGTAGCCCCATACCACACCGCCACAGGCTGGCCGCAATGGCCACAGCCAGGATCGCGGAACCGATGAATCCCGGTGCTCTCTTCTGTTTTGCCACCACAACGTCCCAGGGAAGCCGTATACCCATAACAGGGATCAGGGTAACCAGCAAACCATGCAATCCTGCCTCCATGAAGTAAGCCATGCTCAGGAACACGCCGGAGAAGAAGATGGCCACCGCTACATTGTCCTTGCGGATCTCCTCCAGTTCCTTGATCTCCCGTGTAAGACGGTCAAAAAGCCACAGGAAAGCCAGGGCAATGGCAACTGCCACGGCAAAGGACACGGCAACGCAGCCAAGAGCCCAGAGTGCGGCACCGCCCCAAGCCACAAGGCCGGCTTCAGGTTCAAAGGCCAGATCCTTGAGCACGGTAAACACCGGGTACAACGATTGCTTCATAAGCAGCACGATGCCGAACAGGAAGGCTGCCAGCCGGGTATATCGAAAAAGCAACACTGTTTCTTATAGTTCTTTCGATATATCGAAACCCTATGCTTGCTCTGAATATCTGCAACGGTTCTCAGATTTCATCCGGAGCAAGAACCGTAAAATCGGGAAAAACTGTAAAATCCTCGGGATTGCTGGTTATCAGGTGCGCAATGCCCGAACATGACATCAGGGCTGCAATATTCCCGTCGTGCAGGTGCTTGCCCCGTATACCCCTGCTCCCTGCCAGGGTAATCAGCGCCTGATGAACTTCTTCAGTCTCGGGAAAGAATACCATCCGTCTGCGGAACCAGGACAGATTCCACAGGGACACATCCAGGTCAAGGTGATGGATAACCAATTCGTCCACCTCACGTATATGAAGTGCTTTCATATTGAAAGCATAATGCTACCACAAACACTGATAAGGTTTTCCCAGGCAAGGATGAGCTGCGCTGCGAGACTCGCAGCAGCGCAAGGGGTCCGGGGGATCTGCCCCCGTCATTACAGGCGCGAGTCTCGCGCCGCACCCCCGAACCTCTTCCATAATTCCAGTGCCACCGGCCTTTTTCATGGTATAACGGTGGGGTATGGAAGGATCGGTAATGAACACAAGCAGCAATCTGGTTCGCAACCGCTACAGCTTCGGGCTTGGTACCATAGGCAGGGACATGTTGTATTCCCTGGTAAGCATGTACCTCATCTTCTATCTATCCGATGTGCTGAGGCTGTCGGACCAGGTCCTGTTGTGGGTAACCGGGGTCTTCGTGGTGGCCAGGGTCTTTGATGCGTTGAACGATCCTGTCATGGGTGCCATTGTCGACAATACGAGCTCGCGCTGGGGCAAGTTCAAGCCCTGGATAGCCATAGGGGCGGCGCTGAGCGGCATCTTCACCATACTGCTGTTCACCGACTTCGGTTTGCAGGGCAAGGCCTTCGTGGCACTCTTCGCGGTCATCTACATCCTCTGGGGACTGGCCTTCACAGCCAACGACATCTCGTTCTGGTCCATGCTACCAGCCCTTTCCAAGAACCAGAAGGAACGGGAGAAGATAGGCGCGGTGGCCAGGATATGCGCCAATCTGGGTCTGTTTTCGGTGGTTGTAGGCGTTGTCCCGTTGACCAACGCCCTGGCTGTGCAATTCGGCAGCATGAAGACGGCCTTCTTCGTCTTCGCGGTGGGCATTGCGGTGATGCTATGGCTGGGGCAGCTTATAACCCTCTTCGGTGTAAAGGTACCGGTAGCCACGGGTCCAAAAGAACCGACAACAACCCTCAAGGGCATGGTCAAGGCCATCTTCGGCAACGACCAGCTTCTGTACACGGCCATCTCCATGGCCTTGTTCATGATCGGCTATGTGACCACCACCAGCTTCGGTCTGTACTACTTCAAGTACGCCTTCCGCAACGAGGGCATGTATGCCATTTTTGCGCTGATCCTGGGGCTGTCGCAGATCACTGCCCTGGTGATCTTTCCCTTGCTGAGCAAGCGCTTCACCCGTGCACGCATCTACAGCGCTGCCACGGTGCTGGTGGTGCTTGGCTACCTGGTCTTCTTCTTTGCACCCATGAGCATGCTGTGGGTGGGCACCGCGGGTATACTGCTCTTCGTTGGCCAGGCCTTCATACAGCTGCTGATGCTGGTCTTC
>JAVEXH010000440.1:0-2990 GCA_034004175.1 Spirochaetia bacterium | reverse complement strand
CCAGCCACAGACCGCGTCTTATGACAGCGGTGATGATTCCCAAGGTATACTCCAAGTCCCAGAAAGCATTCGTACAGTCTATTCTGACAGCCATCGATGCCCGGAAGGTTTGCGAGGTTTCCTACGCATCCCGGGAAAGCAACGAGGTGAAGACCTACCCGGTACATCCGCTGTGCATGTTCGAGGCTGAGGGCGGCCTGTATGTTTTCGTTGAGACCCATCGCCATGGTTCCATCCGGATTCTTGCGCTTGAACGGATCAGGGAACTGAAGCCTCTGGACGACCACTTTACCTGGCCTGAAGGCTTTAATCCCAAGCCCATACTGGAAGACCCTTTTGGCATGATACAGCAAGAGTCGGTGTCGGTCGTTGTCCGATTCGATGAGGACCAGGCCCCCTACGTGCGGGAACGTGCCTGGCCTGCCTCCTATGTTTTCGAAGATCAGGCAGACGGCAGTCTGTTGATGCGACTTGAAACCGGCGGTATATATGGCCTGAAGCGCTGGCTGTTGGGCTGGGGGCGTTCGGTTGAGGTTCTGGAACCGACTTGGTTGCGGGATGAGATGCGGGATGAACTGGCAGAGGCATTGCAGAAGTATTAGCAGTGAATTGGTGATCCAGTAATGGATGCCTTATGATTGCTGTCTGGGGGAAGCTATTTGATTGTAAACTGCAGTGACTTCGAAGAAATCTGTAAAGAAAGTTGTGCCTATGGAGATTTGAGGAGTAGATTTAATGCTTGACTCTTACGGTGCAATCTATAATACTTATATTAGCAGACCCGCCGGGCTTCAGACCTCCGCAAGGAGGAGACAGCTTACTTCGGTGGGTGTTTTTTTGCCCAGGTACGCCCCGTGAAGTACGGGAAACCAGCCAAGACGCTGGAAGAGCAGGCCGCGATCCTGATATCCCGGGGGTTGGTCGCGGACAAGGACAGGCTCGTCACCGTCCTCTCACAGATCAACTATTATCGGCTTTCTACCTACCTGTACACCTACCGCGATACTACAGAGTCTTTCCTGCCCGGTACACACCTTGAGCATATCCTCAGGCTTTATCAATTTGACCATACCCTGCGCATGCTGCTTCTGGATGCCATAGAAGGCATTGAAATCCTCGTGCGCACCCGGCTCGCGTATCATTTTGCCCTGAAGCATGGCCCCTTTGACTGGGCGAGGCCTGAGCTCTTTCCGGATTTCAACCCCGCGTATGACGACTTTCCCCGCTGGCAAGCCAAGCTCCAGGAACAGACAAGAAGATCGCGTGAACAGAAGTCCAACGAGGATACCGTGACGCATTTCTTCAGGAAGTACGGGGACACGCATGACCGGCTCCCCATCTGGATGCTGACAGAAATTATGGATTTCGGGGCAACCTTGTCATTCTTTCGTGGAGTCGAGCCATCTATCCGGAAAGAGGTCTCGCTTTCGCTCGACCAGCCTGAAGAACTCGTGCTGTCCTGGCTGCTCAGCCTGAATACCGTGCGCAATAGATGCGCTCATCACGCGAGGCTGTGGAACTGGCAGCTCGGTATCCCTATCAAACTACCAACACCCAGGAAGTACCCCGAATGGTCTGTGTCGGCGTTATCGAACAGGTACATCGGCGCCATCCTCTATGTGTGTTCGTGGTGCAGCGGCAAGCTCTTCACCAAGGGTCAGTGGCGACAGAAGGCTCGGACCACTCTCCTGGAGTATGGCGATCTTGACCTATCAAGGATAGGAATGCCGCGAGGATGGGCAGAGGACGTAATCTGGAAGCCAGATAATACCTGATATGGTCATAACAGGAGAAAAAATAATGATACCGGAACAGAAAGCCACATCAACCTGCTGGTTCGTAGGGGCGGACACCTGGTTCCAGGGCCTGGAAAGCGCAGGCAGGCTAGCCTGGTAGTCGCCTTTTATTCCTTCAAGGGAGGCATGGGACGCAGTACCGCCCTGGCCTTGTTTGCCCTTGACCGGATGCGCCATGACGGACGCTACGAAACAACTGACCTGAATCTTGACGGCTTGGGATTCAGGCGCAAAGGCGGAGTCAAGAAACGCCGGAGATAGTTTAAGGGAGATAAAAACAATGGATATGACACTGTTCAATGAGTTCAAGGAAAAGTGGCCCCTTGCCAGGCTTCGGTAACACTGAAGCAGAAGCTTTCGAGAAAGTTCGATCCTGTGTTGTCGCGGTTGCCGAAGCCGCACAGCAGGGCAATCTGAAAGCCACAAGAAACTGCTGGCTCAACGCAAAGAGGAGCCAGTTTTCGAGTATGCCAGGGCTCTGTGGGCACGGTTCCAGAAAAGTCTGGTTCCCGCACTGGCCGATCATCAAACGTTTTTCCTTGGTCAAGAAGGGTAACTACTTTGTGGTTGTATCCGGCTTCAAGGTATTTGGGCTGGCCCAGGCTTTGCATGATTATGAATATGAAAAGGCCATAACCGATCAGTATGAATTTCAAACCATAAAGGTACGCTGGATACGGAAGTTTGACATTCCGCTGATGCTCAATACAACCCAGACCATGACCTTCTGCAGGATGAACGGCGGATCACGTTGGCCGGCTCTGGTACAAGCCCTGGTTGAAAAAGGGATTCTGGTTTCCGATGCCAAGCCTCAAGCAATCCTGACCTCGGATGAAATCTCTGTTCCGAAGAATTATATGCTGGTGACCTTTCATCAGTCCTACAGTTATGAAGATTTCATGCAGGGGATAAAACCTGTCTTGGTTGATGACGAAGATGAATCTGAAAGTAGTTCCGAGTCTGTCCGTTACCGGATTGAACCGGGAGTTTTCTACCGGGCCAGCGATCTTGCCTGCCAGAAGGCTTCTTTTGAAGACCTGGATGATGCTCTGCAAGCAACACAGGCGGAACGCAAGAAACGGTTTGAAAATGCCCAGCCTTTCTATCTGGTAATCGATGAGATAAATCGCGGAAATATCGCCAATATCCTGGGCGAACTCATTACTCTGATGGAAGCAGATAAAAGATTAGGTG
>JAVEXH010000439.1:0-2992 GCA_034004175.1 Spirochaetia bacterium | reverse complement strand
CAATGCGTGGAGCCCCCTATATCCAAATACTCATGAAGCAAGAGCAAACCCGCTCGTCCAGGCCTTGAGGTTGTACCCGATATGTGAATACACATATTTGTGGTCGTAGCCCTTGGGCAGGGTTCCGTACTGTCCACTGAAACGTTTGCCGCAGGTGTTGCTCTCGCCGCCTGCGCAGTAGCAGTCACGGCCCCAGTCCCTGATGGACCGCGTTGCCCGTGCCAATACCTCGTCGTTTGTAATGACACAGCCACCCTCACCCATGGTTATATGGTGTGCAGGGTAGAACGAGCAGGTTGCTATGTGCCCGAAGGAACCAACCATCCGGCCTTTGTACATCGAGCCCAAGGCATCGCAGCAGTCCTCCACAAACCACAGGTCATGCTTCTTTACCAGAGCCATGACGGCATCAAGGTCATACGGATTACCCAGTGTATGTGCCAGGAATATAGCCCTGGTCTTCGGCCCTATTGCCTTCTCAAGCTCAGCCACATCTATATTGTAGGTTCCGATCTCCACATCCACGAAAACAGGAACCATGCCGTGCTGGATTATCGGGTTCAGGGTGGTAGGAAAGCCCGCAGCCACCGAGATGACTTCGTCTCCGGGCTTGAGCCGCTTGTCACCCAGCAGCGGACTAGTCAAAGCAGCAAAGGCAACCAGGTTTGCGGAAGAACCCGAATTGACGAGGAACGAATATTCTGCCCCGGTAAAGGCGCTGAAAGAAGCCTCGAACTCCTCGGAATACCTACCCGATGTAAGCCAGAAATCAAGGGATGAATCTACCAGGCTCTGTAGTTCCTTCTCGTCAAAAACCCGCCCTGCATACCGCACCTGGCTCTTGCCGGCCTCGAAAGCCTTGGGGGCAAACTTTACCCCGTGGTACTCTTTTACAAGCGAAGCTATCTCCGCCCTCAGCTCTTTTTCTGTCCTGGCCATGAATCACTCCCACTCGTCTATTATTATTCTGCTGCCGGCAATACCGCTGGCCATCATTTTTTCCTTGAATATTCCTATCATCTGCGGTGGCCCCGACAGGAAATAGGCAGGCTTGTCCATGGATTCACCCTCGGTAATTATCCTGCCAATATCAAGCCTGCCACGCTCACCAGTCAGCGGAGCCTTGCAGTCGGGCTCTTCGTCTTCTACAAGAATCGTTGTCTTCACGCCGTTTGCTGCGCTCTTAGTTATGAGATCAAGCCCGAGGAGCATCGCATTTCTCCGGGCCCCATAAAACAAGCGGACATCCCGCTCAGCAGTACCGTTTTTCATACGGTTTTCCAGGAACGGCAGGAAAGGCGAAACACCCGTACCACCCGCTACCAGCACCGCTCCCTGGCCCTCGCTCAGGGCACCTTCTATGACAAAATCACCATATGGCAGCTTCAGCCAGACTTCGGTTCCTGCTTTCAGAAACCCTTCCATGCGCTTTGTGTACCGCCCCTTGACGCTGTAAACGATCTTCAGATCACCGCTTCCCCACGCAGAGGCAATGGAGAACACCCGCGACTCCGGCCAGAACCCGCCCGCAGGATCATATTCATCCACCGTAAGATGCATGAACTGCCCTGGCTTGTACCGCGGAACTGTGCCCACAGGAGTCAACACCACCTCGTACACACCCTCGCCATACGCCTGAACTCTTGAAACAACAGCCCTGAGCTTTACCGGATTAGCCATGGAACATCCTTGTTCAATTATTTCTACATCTCTTATCCAGATCGCAGTACCTTGCGTGCCTATCACTGGTTCATGATTCAGGATTACTTGCAATCTTCCGCAACTCCCGCACCTCCTTGGGGGAGCCGCGCGATCACCGGGTATTCCCGGAAGCGCGCCGCAAACGCACAGCGTTTGCGAGCAGGGTGCTGCGTCTGGTCACCGTGGGCCGTGCTCCTGCACCTGGCGGCCCCTTACTGCGTCATGCCAGGACATCGCCGATACGTTCCGGGATGGCGGCCCGGCCCCGCACCGCTCAAGCGTTTATGCAATCGTCAACCGCGACCCCGGTCTGGTCGGGTCGTGCCTTCATGGTACCTTCCGGGATATCTCCCGGGTGATCCGGCAACGGTGTCCTTTCAGACAGCCACGCCTGGATCAGGTGTCGTATTGTTTGCATGCGTCTGCAGCGTACGCTCTCTAGTATGGATTATCACGGGGCTCACTGATCAGGAACATGTTTGGTTGCTTCAGCATTTGAAGGAATTCTTCTACACCCAGACCAGCATTCCTGATCAGACTTCGTATCTCATACCGGGACCAGCATAGCCATCTTCATCTTCCATGCATTGCAAACGGAGGCACAACGGCACCGCCGAAGGCGAAGGATCACCAAGGGAAGTCTAATTTATAAATCATTCTTTGTGGCCTTTGTGCCCCCGTGTCTTTGTGTGAGGCATCAGTACAGGCCGGGGTTTCAGACGCTGCTGTCTTTCTTCATTTCCCGGGCAAGTTGGTCCTCGGTGAGGCCGGTACAGGACAACACTGTTTCCAGGGCAATTCCCTTCCGCAGCATGGTTCTGACTCCTCCCAGATCTCTCAGCTGCTGTACTATTCAGCTTTCCGGGAACAACAGCCTCATAACACTATTTTGAAGTTCTTTGGTTTTGGGGACTTTCAAGACTGCAATTTTCTTCACAATGATGGATTCATTAGCGGTAAAAAGTTTCCCAGGTCGTATATAACTATCCTTATCCAAAGTGCCAGATGAATATGATTCCGCTGGCACAAAGATAGCTGATGCATCCGCATATGCCTTGCTCGTAACTTGACATAGAACCCAATCGCCACGACCGGAGTTTGCCAGGACAACTACAGGTCTCAACTTACTTCCAGACAAATCAGAGAACGGGAAGCGGACCAGTACTACATCGCCTACTGCAAATGAGCCCATGCTTCATCTTCTTCTGGCCTTAACCAGTCTTCAGCCAAGGCCTGTTCACTGAGCAGCGTGACCTCCTCTACCGAAGTCTCCTCCAGAATGGTAACGATG
>JAVEXH010000027.1:0-13870 GCA_034004175.1 Spirochaetia bacterium | reverse complement strand
CGAGGCCGCCAGGCGCAGGATTCTGTCAGTATCAGAGACCTTGCCACCATCAACATCCCAGGCCAGCACATCCGTCACCGAAGGCTTCCCGAAAGTTATGGTTCCCGTCTTGTCAAAAATGACAGCCTTCACCTTGTGTGCCGTTTCAAGCGCTTCGCCACCTTTTATCAGGATGCCAAGCTCCGCTCCCTTACCTGTTCCAACCATGATGGCCACGGGAGTTGCAAGGCCAAGGGCGCAGGGGCAGGCTATAGTAAGGACGGCTACGAAGACCCTGAGGGCAAATTCAATGCTCTGTCCCCCGAGCAGCCAGGCTCCGGCGGAGACAACGGCTATTGCCACCACTACAGGCACGAAAATTCCTGAAACTTTATCTGCCAGGGCGGCAATCGGGGCCTTGGAACCCTGGGCTTCTTCAACCAGCCGTACAATCCTGGCCAACGCTGTATCCGCACCAACGGCGGTAGCCCGGAACAGGAACATCCCGGGTCCGTTGACCGTAGCTCCGGCAACCTTGTCTCCTGCAATTTTCTCCACTGGCAAGCTCTCTCCGGTGAGCATGGATTCATCCACAGCACTGGCACCTTCTGTAACCACGCCATCTACAGGAACCCGTTCACCAGGTCTGACTCGCAGAATATCGCCTACTTCCACTTCGTCAACTGGAATCTCGAGATCTCCGCCTTCGTGCACTACCAGAGCCGTCTTCGGGGACAGACCCATCAACTTCTTGATTGCCTCCGATGCCCGGCCTTTTGACCGCGCTTCAAGATATTTGCCCAGGAGTATCAGAGCCAGGATGGTGGCAGCGACCTCGTAATACAGATGCTCTGTCCCCGAGAAATCACCCAGGGCAATCTGTACCGTTGACCAGCTGCTGTAGATCAGCGCAGCCGATGTGCCAATGGCTATCAGCGTGTCCATGTTCGGACTGGCTTTCAGCATGGTCCTGAAGCCAACAGTGTAGAAACGGAACCCGGCAATGACAGCAGGTATGGCAAGCACAATCTGGACAAGTGCAAAATTGAGCGGGAAGTGCATCGGATGGAGTATCCTGGGAACCGGCAGGCCGAGCATATGACCCATGGAGATATACAGAAGTGGGAGTGCCGCGGAGATGGCAACTATGAAGCGGTTGCGCAGTGAACGGATTTCCTTTGCCTTTGCCTCGGCATGGGCATCGACAGCCTCGGCAGTCTCTATGGCCAGGGGTTCGTACCCTGCATCCTTCACTGCCTTTTTTATCTCAGACAACCTTGTGCTGTCCAGATTCCAGGAAACCGAAAGCTTTTCGCTGCCAAAATTCACCGATGCCGCCCGCACTCCTGGAACCTTGAGTACAGCACGTTCCACCGCTGATGCGCAGGCGGAGCAGGTCATACCGCCAATGGGAATCATGACACTTCTGGTTTCATCAGGTAGCACAGCCTCGTACCCGGCCTTCTCAATTGCCTTGGCCACATCGGCAAGACCGAGCTTCGTTTCGTCGTACTCAATGGTCAAAGCCTCGGTTGCAAAGTTTACGGAGGCTGAGTTGACCCCTGGCAGGCTTCCTGCAGCCCGTTCGCTGGCCCTGGCGCAGGAGGCGCAGGTCATGCCCCTGACAGAAATGGTTTTAATGGTCATATCATACCCCCTGGGGGTATAATATGGTTAATACAACCAATATTGTCAAGTATCTGCCCCGGCCTGCAATTTTTTCTCCGGTTTCTCCCGGGGACAGAGCACTGTTGGTACAAATGTTCCCTGGGGACAGAACTGGCGCCTTCCTGGCTTGCCTCGAGGGTGTACTGTACCGATCCAGCCAGTCTATAATGGATCATGCGCATCATTCCTGGTTTGACGAGTACCAAGAAGGAACGGATCCCGGCGTTCATTGAGGATCTGGCACGTGAAGGCATCAGCGAGATTGCACTGTTTCCAACATGCCTTGACAAGGCGGAGCGAACCGCCCTGTACGGCGAACTGGAAATGCTGCCAGGCTTGTGCATACCCCATGTCCATGCACGTTCGGATTTCGATGAAGGCGAGCTTGACTACCTTTGCGAACGCTTTGGAACCGAAGTCTTCAACATACATCCGGGCACCAGCACCCATCCCTTCGGCACCATTCCAGCCAGGCATGCAAAGAGGATTTTTGTGGAGAATGTGGAACAGGTTCCAGGGGAGGTAGAACTTGAGCTCATGGGTGGCTTATGTCCCGATTTTTCACACTGGGCAAATGCTGTTCACTTCGGCAGGGTCGAGTATGATGCAGCCATGAGAAGGCTGGCTGCACGCTATACCATCGGCTGCTGCCATCTTTCTGCCTTGCGTCCGGATGTACCAAACCCCTGGCATGGTGAATGGGATCACCATGAATTTATTTCATTGGCTGATCTTGACTATCTGAAGGACTACAGTGCCTTCATGCCTCGGAAGTGGGCTTCCCTGGAGCTTGAGAATCCCCTGTCGCAGCAATTGCGGGCGCGACGTCATCTTGAAGCACTGCTGCACCCCATGACTTCAAACGTGACTCGATGAAGTCAAGGCAGGCCTCATGCTCCGCCTTGCCCCTTCCTGACACAGGGATGGCAGGGCCGAACTCCAGCATCACCGGCCGGTCCCGGTGTACAGGGCCAAAGCCCCGGAACACCGGTGAATTGCCCCAGTAATCAGTTTTCAAGGCTACTGGCATCACCGGAACACCAGCTCTTGATGCCAGTTTTACACCAAGACTGTTGAAGCCACCCCGCCTGAATACATCGGTACGTGTTCCCTGGGGAAAGATGATGATAGACCTGCCGGAACCCAGCAAGCGCAACCCCTCGGTCATTACAGTGTCCATATCCTTGCGCGGATCAGTCCTGGTTACTGCGATGGGATCCCGGGAGCGCATGATGGGACCCCAGATGGGGCCATGCATGAGTTTTTCCTTCACCACATACGTACAGGGTCGTATGGGCGTTATAAGCCCTGGCAGCAAGGTGGTTTCAAGGGTACTCATGTGGTTGGCTACGAATACGGCAGGTTCCTGCAGGGCACGAACCTGGTCCAGCCCGGAGATATGGAACCGGGCACCGCAGGTTTCAAGTTTGGACATGACTTCAAGGGAACTATCAGACCAGGCCTTGTCGTCGTACAGTCCCTTCAGAGCCAGAGCCCGACAGCGGAACATGACACCGAAAAACTTGGTATACGGACTCCAGCGCGTCCCCAGCATAAAATATTCGCGAAGACAGGGTCGTATGTAGTCAGGGGAATCGTAACGGTCCCCGGGGATGCTTTCTATCATTTCATTCTCCCTCGGATACAGGAATCGGCCGACCCGCAGCGCAGGCAGAAACCTGCGATCAGAAGCCAAGGAGGCCGCGGGAATCCTAACAGAAATCCCTGGTGAGGCCAATATGCCAGCCAGAAGCCGGTTTACAGGAACAGCAGCAAACTCAGCGCCATTACCACCATGCCTACAACCACCCCATAAATCGACAAATGCCCTCCACCATATTCCCGGGCCGTTGGCAGCAATTCATCCAGGGAAATGAACACCATGATGCCGGCAACCGAGGCAAAGAGTACACCGAACACCGCATCGTTCATGAAGGGACGCAGTATGGTGTAGCCCACGATAACGCCAACGGGTTCCGCAAAACCAGACAGGAAGGAATACAGGAAAGCCTTCTTTCTGCTTCCCGTGGCATAATAGATGGGAACGGAAACAGAAATCCCTTCAGGGATATTGTGTATGGCTATTGCTATGGCTATGGCTACACCCAGTCCTGGATCCCTGAGGGCTGCCAGGAAAGTAGCCAGTCCTTCAGGAAAATTGTGTATAGCCAACGCAAGAGCCGTCAAGGTACCCATGCGAAGCAATTTTTTCTTGTTGTGCTCTTCTTTACGGTCTTCGCACTGACCTTCCGACTCATGGCTCTCGCAATGTGGCTCGTGGGGGTTTACCTCTGATGGTACCAGCCGGTCTATGATACCTATTACCAGGATGCCTCCGAAAAAACCGGCTACCGTCATCCATGAGGCTATGGTATCGCTGTAAACCCCGGCAAGCGCAGCTCGTGCCTTGGGAAATATTTCAACCAACGACACGTAGATCATGACGCCACCGGAGAACCCCAGAGCCACGGACAGGAACCGGGGAGTCTGCTTCTTCACGAAGAATGCAATGGCGCTGCCTATACCGGTTGAGAGCCCGGCAAAAACAGTCAGACCAAAGGCAACCAGGACATCGGATTCAAACATCGTCTGCTCCTCCCGCAATCAGAACAACTGAGCATCCTGGTGCTTCAGAAACCCTTCACCCGTTTACCCCACAGCATATTCTGGTAACAACGGACACAACCAGGGAACAACCCATCCGGCGTGTTCTTCAGGGCTGTACGGAAGCGTGCTGCCCGATCACCGTTGAATATCTCGAAGAAAGGTTTATCCCGAATATTGCCAAGGGGATAATCGTTGTAATCTGCACAGAAATGTACCGAGCCATCATAGTCTATGTTGGCCTGGCTCCAGGGTACTGTGCATCTGGTGCGGACAGGCACATCAAGCTGCTTGTAGTAGATGTCTATCTTGTCAGGTTTCAGGGCCGGTACGGTAACTATTGGATAGTCCACATCCATGGAATGTATCCTGGTCAATACATCGTACAATTCCTGGCCATCTATGCCTTCGTTGTAACCCGTTGCATAGGCGGGCAGGCAGGCAATTTCTGTATCCAGTTCCTTGCGCATGAATTGCCGCTGCTTTTCAACAATTTCATCATTGGTATAGGTACCCAGATTGTAGAAATGCCAGGACAGCTTGAAGCCCCTTGTGGCCTCGGCAAGGGCATGCAGATCCTTGTAATTCAGATTGTTCACCGTTGTCACAATGCCCATATAGGGGAAGGTTGCTCCCTGCCGTTCCTTTTCACGGTTTATGGCCTCGAAGCCGGCAATCACTTTCTGGTACGATCCTTCGCCACGAATCCTGTCATTGGTTTCCTCGAAACCGTCAAGGGACACAAACAAGGCGTGCCATTTACGCTCTACGATCTCCCTGGCGTACTTTTCCAGATAGGTGCCATTGGTGTTCACGCTTACTGTAAGGCCGGCCTCCAGCATGTAGTCCACCAGTGGAAACAGGTCCGGATACAGGAATGGTTCACCGCCCCACAGATACACTATGGGTTTCTTCGGTTTCAACTCATCCACCAGCCGCTTGTAGTCTTCCAGTGGTACAATCTTCCTGGATTCTTCTGCCGCAAAGGCACCCTTCAACACACCCTTGTCACCGCGCTGGCCGCACATGACGCAACGGAGGTTGCACAAGGGTGTCAGGCGGAAGTAGATCAGGGCCAGCTCGTTTGTCCGCTCAGGATGCAGAACCCTGTCCACCACCAGGGATTTGAACTGCCTGGCATGGGCTCTGACTAACCTCCAGGCAAAAGCCGGATTCTCCCTGAGCAGCTTCGGTATCAGTGAATAGTTGGTCTTCATGGCATAATCCTTTGATATACGGATTCGTCAGGCCAGCTGATCGAGGAACTTCTTCATTATCACAGGAGGGGTGCTACGGGGCAGCAACCCGAACAGGAAGGCCGCAAAACGGTTCCTGGCTCCCGCTATCACCGCAGGTTTCCGGCTAGCCAATGCATTCAGGCCAATCCGTGCAACCTCGGTTGCTCCCATGCTGTTGGCATGGGAAAAACTCTTGTATCTGTCACTCTCTATGCCCGCGTTGGCGTCGAAGTCTGTCCTGACATAACCTGGCATCAGGCAACAGACCTGTATACCTGCAGATGAAAGTTCAGCCCTCAATGCCAGGCTGTAGTTGAGCACATAGCTCTTGGTAGCCGCGTAGGAAGCGAAGAAAGGTGTCGCATTCAGCCCGGCAAAGGAACCCACATTCAATATTTCACCGAAGCCGCGCTTTTTCATATCCCTGCCAAAAAGGGAACATAGATTTGTCAGAGATGAAATGTTCAGGTTGACCATGGCCTCTATACCATTCGGATCAAGGTCTATGGCCTGCCCGAACAGTCCGGACCCAGCGTTGTTTATCAGCATATCCACAACCAGGCCTTTATCCGTGCAGTTGGCATGCAACCGCATGGCTGCTCCCGGTTCAGATAAGTCGCAGGGGATTACCACGGTTTCACTGGCAACCGGGCTGGCAGCGGAGTGGCCTGCAGCCGCCCGTATACCAACAATTTCGGCTTTTACAGCCTCAAGCCTGCTTCTGTTGCGACCCACAAGGACAAGAGGTTTGTCAGCACCTGCAAGCTGGAGGGCGAATTCTTTGCCTATACCGCCGGAAGCGCCGGTAATCAGGGCATATGATCTTGATTGTTCCATGCAGACTTTATACTTTAAAATGCCGGTAAGGAAAAGTCCTACAGGCTTGTCGATCTGAAATTCTGCAGCTCTGACCCTACAAGGAGCCACGTATGATAGCGTATGAAAACGCCACTATAAAACCCGTATCGGGACTATACTAGGCCTATGAGCGCAAGCATGACAGGCAAGGCTAGCCTGAAGGAAGAACATTACTACCGACTGGACAACAGCGCCATTTTCACCGCAGCCATAGCCGGGTCCGCCGGTCCACTGGTATACCGGTTTTCATTCGAACTGAACCAGACCATACAACTTTCCCTGCTGGAAACCGCCATTGCACACGTGGTCCCCCGGTTCCCCTACCTTTTTGTGGAACTGCGCAACGGCGTATTCTGGCACTACCTCGAACCGGCGGCAAATCCTCCCAGGGTAGAGGCAGAAGCCATCTGGCCTGTAGCGCCCCTTCCATATCGACGCGGCCGCCCCCTGTGCCGCATAACAGCCTATGGCCGACGGGTTGCTTGTGAGTTCCATCATGCAGTCACCGATGGTACCGGTGCACTGGCCTTTCTGAGATCGTTGATCGTAGAATATCTACAACTAGACGGCATAGGGACAGATTTACCACGGGAAGCTCTAGGGGATGTAATCCGGCCTGAAGATCCCATGGATCCGGAAGAAGCAGAAGATGCCTATGGGAGATACTTCAACAAATCCAGCCCGAATCCGGTAAAAACAGAAAAAGCCTTCCTCATGCCTGGCAGACGCAGAACAATCGAATACCGCGAGACCACCGGTAACATACCCTTGCGTCAATGCCTCGATACTGCAAAGGACCTGAGAGTCACTCTTACAGAATTCCTGGCTTCCGTCCATATCGCGACGCTGCAGGACCTATACGAAGCCCTCCCTCAGAGGCGAAGGCGGAAAGCACGCAAGAACATAGCCGTACAGATACCCGTAAACCTGAGAAACCTCTACCCATCTAAAACCCTTCGCAATTTTTTCCTCTGCGTTTCACCAGCAATAGATATGCGGCTTGGGCACTGGTCTTTTGAGGAGATACTGCGCCGGGTGCATCATGGCTTCAGGCTGGGTCTGGAAGAGAAGGAAATGCTCAGGCAGATACGGCGCAATGTCGGCGGTGAACGAAACCCGATAGGGAGGGCCTTGCTGTTGCCTCTGAAAACCCTGCTCCTGCGGGTGATAAACAAGAACATCGGCCTCAAGGCCTTTTCAGGTTCGATCTCCAATGTTGGCAGCATAAGCCTGCCAGAACCCTTTGCCAGCCATGTAAAAAGTTTCGGGCTCATACTTCCCCGGGGTCGGCATTACGGTGCCAACATCGGAGTATTTTCATGGAAAGAAAGCCTTACCATTACTATTGGCAGTTGTGTTGCAAACAGGGATTTCGAAAGAGTTTTTTTTACCAGACTGGCCAGACTGGGACTACCGGTGACTGTACGTTGCAACGAACCATACACACCATCTGAGGCCCCGCTTCAACTACGAGGAGTCAACTCATGAATTTTTGTCCCCAATGCGGTGTCATTCTGTCAGACCATGCTGAATCCTGCCCCCTCTGTGGCTCTACAGTTGTGCAGGAACGTCCGATCACCGCGGATGCAGGGTCTCAGGACTATCCGCCGATACAGACGATTCCGGAAAAGGCCGTCTCCATGAAGGACCTCAGCAATTTTGACCGTCGGCGCATAGCCCTGGAACTTTTGTCCCTGACCTTTGGCATAGCCCTGATTGTGACCATCCTGGCAAATCTCTTCCTGAACAAGACCCTTTCGTGGTCCCGCTACTCCGCAGTTGTGATAATCGGTGTATGGCTTGCCTCTGCGATGCCTCTCATCCTTGTACGCAAGCCCTGGCTTCTTTTTGCCGTGCTTGCGCCATCTTTGATGGTGCTGGTATTTGCCCTTGACGCCTTCAATGGCCATCTGGAATGGTTTCTTGGCTACGGCTTGCCCATCACCACCATACTGGCAGGCACCCTTGCCGGCATGTTTGCCATACTGGCCAGTGTCCATCGCCGGGGACTCAATACCCTGTCCATAATACTGTGTGCCATTGCCATTTTCTGTGTCGGGCTGGAAGTAGTACTCGACCTCAATCACTATGGCGCGCTGTCTTTCGACTGGTCGGTTGTAGTGGCCTTTGCCCTGGTACCAACCGCCGTCATCCTGTTCTATCTGCACCACCGCATTGTGAACAAGGCAAGCCTTAAAAAATTGTTCAGGCTGTAAAATAACCGGGGGCCAAAAAAAAGCCCGGAGGCTACAGACCCCCGGGCTCGTATTTCATCGATATATACTATTTTACAATGATGCTGAAGCTTGGCTCCAGGGTGTATGCCCTGCCGGGCTGGAGGTTCACCACGGTTTCCATGGAAAGACCGCCGGAAGTGATGCGTATCGTGCGCTGGCCTGGCTGCACCTGGGCTGCAAGGCCATTTACTTTTGAGCCGTCAACATAGAACTCTATGCGGGCAGCAGGGTTGCCGGTGCCCGAATTCAGGAACTGGGCCGGTATGGTTACCGTGACAGTAGAGAACAGGGGTATGAGGTTTGCATTGATGACCTGTGGACCAGACACCGAGATGCCTGCGATGTAGTCCTGGTACCCCGGTGCACTCACCTTCAGATTGTAGCTGCCCTGAACCAGATCTGCCTGGAAGGGTACGGTTCCTGCTTTTACGCCGTTGAAGAACACCTCGGCACCAGCAACATTGGACTGGATGGTGGTACGATGTGCCACAGACTTCAGCGTTGCTGTGTGCGTCATATTGCCGTTTACCGTTATCGTGGCGCTGTACGATTCGTAGCCGGGAGCGGTAACCCTGATATTGTAATTCCCTGCCTGAACCGTGGCGGCTGCAGGAGCAGCGCCAAGCCCGGTGTCATTGACGAAAACCTGTGCTCCTGCAACATTGGCGTTCACCGTGAGGGTAAAGGTACTGGGCACCGGAACAGGTGCAGGCGCCGGTGCACCGCCCAGTTGGGCGTTTACGGTGAGTCCGCCGGAACCAATGGTTATTCGTTGCCTGAACTCGGGCAGTCCAGGTTTGCGGACAATCAGATCATAGGTACCCGGTGCCACCTGCGCTACAAGCCGCGGATTTCCTACACCGAGCAAGCGCCCACCCAGAATGACCTGGGCCGGGCCTTCACTGGCTATGACGGTAAGATTTACCCTGGACTGGGCAAAAGCCCCAGCCAGTACGGTAACGGCCAGCAGGATGACCAAAAGATTCTTCATTGCCTTCATGATTCTGTCTCCTTGAACAATTGAATAAAAACGTACTGTATACCGTGTCTCAATAATAGCGCCAACGAGCACCACAAACAACACGCAAACTGATTTCACATAAAAGCTGTTGATTTTTCCTTTTTCCCGGCTATATTAGTAGCGCAGGGCTAGAAAACACATCCTGCGAAGAGGAGTAACCAGTATGAAGAAGATTTTCCTGGCGCTTGCAATGGTGGCGCTCATAACGACCGGGGCCTTTGCCCAGATCGTGCTTGGTATAACCGGCAACCAGTATGTTTTCGAAAATGAAGACGGCAGCGTACCAAGTCTTGGGAGCGCCTTCGAGGATTTCCAGGACGGTGTTGGCACCTACTGGGGCGTGTTCGGCGAAATAATCCTGGGCAAGCTCGGCTTCGGTCTGGCTTTCAATTATCAGGATGTTCCGAACTTTTATTACGATGAGTATTCTGCAACCACATACTACTACGAAGAAATGTGGTCCTATGACCTGAATATCTACGCTTCTTATCATCTTCTCGGCGGACGGTCCTTCCTTGATCCCTTCCTGCAGGCTGGCTTCGGCATGAATGCCTATGATTTCAAGAACGAAGACGACAAAACGCCAGAAAATTCATTGGGACCGGATGACCCCCTCTTTGCTTCTCCCTACTGGGATTTCGGAGCCGGCCTTGGTTTGAACCTTGGCGGCATCGGAATCTTCTTCAAAGGTGCCTATATGGTACCAATGGAAGATGCTCTGGTTGGAGAGTCCTGGCCGGATATCGATGGAAATACGTATGAATATGATATCATGCCGTGGTATCTCAATGGCGATTTCAAATGGACCTTCGGCGCCAAGCTGCTCCTCTTCTAGTAGCTAGTTCCTGATTCCTGCAACCGCCCGCTGACCCGGGCGGTTTTTTTCTGCCCGAAGACCGATGATGGCAGCTGCCAATCAGCAATGGATACGGGCAGCAATCTGGCAGTCGTACAGTGCCACTCGTATGGTTCATGGATAAAACACAAACAATGCGATAGGTTTCATGGCATTTCATTTTATGACACAGGTGGTTCAAAAAAAGCTTCAGAGGGCAGATAATTCTCTGGATCAATTACGGATTCTGATTTACCATCCTCCAAACACTTTCAAGGTGTACAGGAGGGTTTTTATGCAGGAACAACGTGAGCAATGGACCTCGCGGGTCGGCTTTATTCTGGCCGCCGCGGGTTCGGCTATAGGGCTTGGCAACATCTGGCGCTTCCCCTACATGGCAGGCCAGAATGGGGGCAGTGCCTTCATCATCATTTATCTGATGTTCGTCTTTACCATTGGCCTCAGTATCATGATAGCCGAGTTCACCGTTGGCCGTAGAACCGGTCTGTCCGCGGTGGGAGCTTACAAATCATACAACAAGAACTGGACCTTTGCCGGCGTGATCGGCGTGCTGTCTGGCTTCCTCATCATGGGCTTTTATCCGGTAGTGGGTGGCTGGGCTCTGGCCTATGTCTTCAAGTCCTTTTCCGGGCTCCTTGCCAGTGCCGACACCATCGGAGACGCTTTCGGCGGGTTCATCTCCAATCCGGTACAGCCTCTGCTCTGGATGGCAGCCTACATGATCATGAACATAGTCATCGTTGCCAAAGGCATCTCCAGCGGCATAGAGAAGGCAGGCAAGATCCTGATGCCCGCCCTTTTCATCATGCTCATCCTCCTTGCCATGCGCAGCGTTACTCTGCCGAACGCAGGCGGCGGTCTTGCCTTCCTCTTCAAACCTGACTTCTCGATGGTGACTGGTGCAACCTTCCTGGCTGCCCTTGGCCAGGCTTTCTTTTCGCTCAGCCTGGGCATGGGTTGCATGATAACCTATGGCAGTTACCTGAAAAAAGACCAGAAACTTCCCAACAATGCGTTCATCATAACAGCCCTGGATACCGGTGTTGCCCTCCTTGCCGGCATTGCCATCTTCCCCGCCCTCTTCGCCTTCGGTATGGAACCTGCGGCAGGCCCAGGACTGGTATTTGTGGTTGTGCCTTCTGTCTTTGCCCAGATGGGCGCTTTCGGTGTTCTGCTTTCGGTCATATTCTTTATCTCCCTTACCGTGGCGGCACTTACCTCATCAGTGTCTTTGCTGGAAGTTGTGGTAGCCTACCTCATCGACCAGAAGAAGATGGTCCGAAGGAATGCGGTGTTCCTGTCCTCGGGCATCATGGTTGTCATGTGCGTGCTGGCTTCCCTGTCTCTGGGAGTAATGTCTGGCATACCCATTCCGGTTCTTGGAGTTGGCGCTTTTGATCTCTTTGATATTCTCACCGATAAAATCTTCCTTGCCATCGGAGGTCTTCTCCTGGCTGTTTTCAGCGGCTGGTTCGTGAAGAAAGAAGACCTCAAGGCCGAGCTTACCAATGAGGGAACCCTGTCCTTCAAGGCTTTCGAGATCTGGTACTTCTTCATAAAGTTCATTGTGCCTGTAGCCATTGCCTTTGTGGCAGTAGCCGGCATAATTTCCATGGCCGACAAGCTGGCACTCATGCTGCTGGGCCTGGCTATCATTGTGGTGACCGCCATTTTCTCCAGGAAGTTGTAAGCAATCTTCCGGTAGTATAAAAAGCCCCTGCAGGTCGACTATCGACCGCAGGGGCTTTAATATCGGCATCGGCATGGATGAACTGGTGCGCTTCATCCACCACTGTGTGGCTGGTTTCTAGCTCCTCTGGCGTACATCCACAATCCGCTCGACAAGCGGAGTCACCACATCTATCAGAACCTGTCGTTCCAGCCCGGCAACTTTCATGGTGCAGTAATGGTTGGTTGGATCTTCTCCATCAAAAGTAGTAAGGGACACGATGTTGCCACCTGCCCTGGCTATGGCCCCGCTTACCTCGGCTAGTTCCCCCCGCTTCTCGGGCATGAGAACAGTAAGCCTCACGCCGGCATGCCGGGCTCCGAAAAGCGATATGAACAACCTGAAAATATCTGATTCTGTGATGATACCGATGACTACACCATTGCGCATGACAGGAAGGCCGGAAATATCAGAGTCTGCCATTATCCGCGCAGCTTCCTCAATGGGAAGATCCTCGGTTATGGTAACCACTTCCTTGGTCATGACGGTTTCTACGGTCATCTTGGAGATCAAGTAATGGAGCTCATACATATCCAGGGACGTTGTGGGAGCCGCTGATGCGTGGGCAAGATCGGAGGCGCTTACAATACCGATAAGCTTGCCGGCCTTGTCCAGTACAGGTAGCCGGTGTATCTTTTCACGCCGCATCAGAGCCTGGGCTTCCGGTACGGTGGTTTCAGGACTCACCACCACCGGGTTCTTTGTCATGTAGTACCCGACATTCATATCATGCCTCCATCATAGACCAAGGTAGGCCTTGCGGACTTCCTCGTTTGCCAACAGGTGCTCGGATGTATCCGCCATCTTAATGACTCCATTCTGGAGCACATATCCCTTGTTTGCAATCTTCAAAGCCATATTTGCATTCTGCTCAACCAGGAATATAGTCGTCTTGCGTTCTTCGTTGATCTGTTTGATGATCTCGAAGATATGCTGCACAATAATTGGCGCCAGACCCAGAGATGGCTCGTCAAGCAGAAGTATACGCGGCCGGGCCATGAGCGCCCGGGAGATGGCAAGCATCTGCTGCTCTCCGCCGCTCAGGGTACCCCCCTGCTGGTTCCGCCGCTCTGCCAGCCGCGGGAAGATCTTGAAGACTTCTTCCATATCTTCCTTGATCCTGTCCTTGTCCGCCCTGAGAAAGGCTCCCATATCCAGATTTTCTGCAACGGTAAGCAAAGGGAAGATGCGCCGACCTTCCGGTACCTGTGAAAGTCCCATGGACACGATCTTGTGGGGATTCTGATGGGCGATATTCTCGCCTTCAAGCAGAATTTCACCGCTCCTGATCGGGGTGATGCCGCAGATCGACATGAGGGTAGTACTTTTCCCAGCTCCATTGGCACCAATGAGGGTAACAATCTCTCCCTCATTTACTGTAAGAGAAATATTCCGTAAGGCCTGGATGTTGCCATAATAGGTACAAACATTCTTCAGTTCCATCAAAGCCATATCATTCTCCTAAATACGCCTTGATGACGTCTGGATTGCTCTTGATCTCCATCGGAGTGCCCTCTGCGATGAGTTGGCCATAATCAAGGACATAGATGCGTTCCGAAACATTCATGACCAGGCTCATATCGTGTTCGATGAGCAGGATGGTTATCTTCTCCCGATCCCGGATGAGATTTATGGTCTCTTCCAGTTCTTTGGTTTCCTGGGGATTCATGCCTGCTACAG
>JAVEXH010000438.1:0-3006 GCA_034004175.1 Spirochaetia bacterium | reverse complement strand
GCACAATCCTGCAGTCAGCCTTGCCCCGGACACAAAGCACCTCGGAGGGGTGGCGTTCCTCTATGGGAATGCTTCCTGCTCCTGTGGCCAGCTTGGGATCAAAGGTGGGGGACGGCAGGGCTATATAGAAGGGCACATCATTGTCATGGGCTGCCAGGGCCTTCAGGTAGGTACCTATCTTGTTGGCCACATCGCCATTCCGGGCTGTCCGGTCAGTGCCTACGATGACGATATCAACCTGGCCTGCCTGCATCAGATGGCCTCCGGCATTGTCACAGACCACCGTATTGGGGATACCGTTCTGTGTCAGTTCCCAGGAAGTCAGGGCACCCTGGTTGCGGGGCCTGGTCTCGTCCACCCAGACATGCAGAGGAACACCTCTCCTTGCAGCCTCATAGATCACGGCGGTTACTGTACCGTAATCCACCGTAGCCAGCCAGCCGGCATTGCAATGCGTCAGGACTTGTACTGTCTTGCCGTTTTTGGCGGCACACAGCTTTTCAAGGATTGCGGCCCCGTGTCGACCAAGGGCTGCGCAGATCTGCACATCCTCATCGGCAATAACCTTGGCTGTTTCCAGTGCAGCCATAACCTTGCCCTCCAGTGAAGTACACGAGGCCAGTGCTGCCCTCTGGCGCTCCAGGGCCCAGTGCAGGTTGACCGCCGTAGGCCTGGCCCCGTCAAGCTCATCCAGAGCCCTGGACAGGTCGGTGTCAAAGCTATCGGGGGTAAGGCCCGCAAACTCCATACAGGCCAGGTAGACCCCATAACCCGCAGCCGCTCCTATCAGGGGTGCGCCGCGCAAGTGCATATCCCGTATGGCTGTCACCATCTCCCGGTAGGTGCGTATATTCTCGATCTCTACACTGAAAGGCAGTTTTCTCTGGTCTATGATGCCTACCGTGCGGGCATCTTCGGCTAGCCAGATGGAACGATAGTGTTTACCGTCTATAAGCATGTCAGACTCCTGCATTCCATCCTATGCACGGTTACCGGATGCGTCAACCTGAACCGGTAGAGAGTTGACACCGGTACAAATCAGCGGCGATTTGATATTGCCGCCCTCTACCGGAGCGGCTATGATCGGCTGTAAGCCAGATGGAAAATTCCAGGGAGGAACCCATGAGCAACGACAAGCCTGTTTTCGACAAAACCATAGCAGAGTGGCAAGACGAGCGCACACGGCTCAATGACATAGTCCTGGATGGAGCCAACCTGGAACTCAAGCGCTTCTTCAGCCTGGATGGCCAGACCTACCGCCCCGGCGCCCTGGATGCCAGAACCAAGGAGCTTTTGGGTCTGGTGGCCAGTCTGGTATTGCGCTGCGATGACTGCATCCTGTACCACACCATCCGCTGCCATGAGGAAGGCGTTGACACCGACCAGTTCCGTGAGGCCTGCAATGTGGGTCTGATCGTGGGCGGGTCCATAGTCATTCCCCACCTGCGCCGGGCAATGGCGCGCTGGGCGGAACTTCTGCAAAAAAAATCGGGTCACGCTGACTGAGCCCCCAAGGGTGTGGTTTGGGGTGTAAAAACCTGGCCCTCTACTGTGCTGCCGGGTGTACCCTTGGACCGGGGCCAGCTATCCCAGGAACGGAAGAGATCCCTGCCTTGGCACTGTCACCATTCCGGTCGCTGCCCTCCCCTTCAAGCGTCTCCAACCGGTCCAGGGCGGCCCGCCAGGCCAAAGCAGCACATTTTACCCGCACTGGCAGGCGGGCTATCCCCTTGAAGGCGGCAGCGTCACCGAAGGCATCCAGCTCGTCTACCTCCAGCTCACCCCGGAGAACTGCCAGAAAACATTCAAGTCGGGCCTTGGCCTCCGGCACTGTCTTTCCGATCAGATAGTCCGCAAGAATGTCAGCGGAACTCATGGAAATGGAGCAGCCAGCGCCGTCAAAGGCAGCGTCCGCTATCCGGCCGTCCGTGCCAAGGCTTACCAGAACCCTGACACGATCCCCGCAGGATGGATTTTCGGCATACGCAAGGCCCTCCAGTATCCGGCGGCGGCGAGGGCGCTTGTAGCGGTCCCTGATGATTTCCTGGTATATCGATTCGAATACGTCACTCATGCTTCCTCCGAGGCTCTGGCAAGCAGGGAAGCGGCCCGCTGGGCATCTTCCGGCAGATTGTAGGCACCAAAACTGGCCCGGGCTGAGGATTGTATCCCCAGGCGGCGGGCAAGCGGATGGGCACAGTGATGCCCGGCTCGGACAGCCACTCCGCCCCGGTCCAGCCAGGCGGCCAGATCATGGGCATGGACACCTTCCAGGGTAAATGCCACAAGGCCCGCCCGGTTTCCGGCGGCTCCCAGCACCCGTATGCCGGGAATGCCGCTGATGGCAGCTATGAAATTCCTGGCCAGCGCTGATTCGTAGGCGCCCAGGGCCTCTGGATCCACCGAATCCAGCCACTCCACCGCGGCGGCAAAGCCGATAGCCTGGGCTATGGCCGGAGTGCCTGCTTCGAACTTGTACGGCAGCTCGTTTACCGAGAAGCCTTCAAGACTGACCTCGCGTATCATGTCGCCGCCGCCCATGAAGGGCGGCATCCTCTCCAACAGGGCTTCCTTGCCGTACAGGGCGCCTATGCCAAAGGGGCCGTACAGCTTGTGGGCGGAGAAAGCGACAAAGTCGGCGTCCAGCGCTGCCACATCCAGGCGCGAGCGGGGCACGGCCTGGGCCGCGTCCAGCAGCACCAAGGCGCCGGCAGCATGGGCGCTTTCTATGATCGGCTTGACAGGGTTTATTGTCCCCAGAACATTGGAGGCCATGGTCAGGGCGACCAGGCGTGTACGCGGCCCCAGAAGCCGTTCATAAGCTGCCAGATCCAGTTCACCGGTATCGGCAAGCGGAATATAGCGGAGCACGACCCCCCGCCTTGCAGCCAGCATCTGCCAGGGTACGATATTCGCGTGGTGCTCCATCTCGGAGAGCACAATCTCGTCTCCAGCCGCAAACTCCTCGCCCAGGGTTCTGGCTACCAGGTTGATGGAGGCGGTCGT
>JAVEXH010000437.1:0-3017 GCA_034004175.1 Spirochaetia bacterium | reverse complement strand
AATCGAAAAACTGACTCCATCCACAGCGAGCCGGGCATTTGGTGTGCCAGCCAGATATTCAAGAGTTGCGCCTTGCATTTCAAAAGCAATGCTGGACTGATCCGGGTTCGAGGCCTCGTCGACATGGTCATCCTTACCATCAGGTACTATTGGAGCAGCTTGTGGAGCAGCTTGACCTGGTGGAACAGGCAGAACAGGCAGACAGTCGGTGCCATAGCGCACCTTCAGGCGCAGGGCCAGGCCTGCGGCAGTTTCACCCGGGACAGGATCAAGGCCACAGGTTCTGGCCATGGCAAGGGCGGGTGGTGCTACCAGTCGCATTGCGGAAAGATCATCCCGGGCAAACAGGGATGAAGGTGAACCGGAAAAGGCCAGCCTTCCTTCTGACAGGACCACTATCCTGCCAGCCCGTGCTGCTTCATCCATGTCATGGGTCACATGGATGATAGTAATGCCCTTTGAAACCAGATCATCCATGAGGTCCAGGATGGCTTCCCGGCCAACCGGGTCTATCATGGCCGTGGCTTCGTCAAAAACGATGCACTCCGGAGCCATGACCAGAACACCTGCCACGGCAAGACGTTGTTGTTGCCCGGCAGACATGAATCGTGATGGTCTGGTCCGCTCTGAAAGCAGATCCACCGCCTTCAGGGCTTCTTCGACCCTGGCGAGCATCCGCGGCCGGGGCACACCGAGATTCTCGAGGCCAAAGGCAACATCCTCTTCAGCCACCGAGGCTACCAACTGATCAGGAGGGGACTGGAAAACCAGCGACAGACGTTTTCTGAGGGCATGCAGGTTTTCAGTATCTGCGGGGTCCAGTCCGGCTACACTGATGGTGCCTGGTGGCGGACGCAACAGACCATTCAGGCAGCGGGCCAGGGTGCTTTTCCCGGAACCGTTGGCACCGACTACGGCGAGATATTCACCCTTGTCTACAGACAGGGACAAATCATCCAACGCAGTGGTTCCGGCAGGATATGTGTATGTAAGCCTGTTGACCCGTATCAGCGCCATAGGGCGTCCGGTCGTCCAACGGAAACATGGATCTTCATAGCTGCTCCGCGTCCCGGTCCTGAAGGCGGATCCAGGCGCATGTAAAGGCTAAACATCCGGGCTGGAATTGTCAAGGCAGGGCAGGGACTATCCCGGAGATGGAAAGCCTGCACTTGGTCCTTGTTTTACTTGCAGGAGACGGGAGAGACAGCTGGCCCGATTGATCAGACAGTTTCAATTCCCTATACTTTGACAATGACAGGCATGGATTTGACCGACCGGACAGTGATCATATACAGCAATGGATTTTTCCGGCAGAAAGCATGGATGCAGTAATGGCCCAGAGTTTTGCGGCGCTCTGGCTGTCGAGGGCGGCCCTTGTCGCGGCAGTGGTTTTTGCCTACTGCGCATGGAAGATCCTGGTAATAGACAGGCGTGGTACGGCCAACCATATAGCCTTTGTCTTCAACATCGTTTTCATGTTATGGGCGGCGGCGGCGTCATTCTGGTACAGTGCGCCTGATGCAAGCCAGGCCCTGCGCCTGTACCGGGCCTTCTCCTGGACCTGGTGCTTGTTTCCGGCCCTTATCCTGCACTTCACCATGCGTGTTGCCGACTGCAAGGTTCTGGGCGGACCCTGGCGGCTACCCTTCATCGTTGCCCTCTACCTGCCTTCCGCCCTGCTTTCCTTGGCACTACCCGATGGCCTTCTTGCCCAGCCGGTTTACCGGGGCGGCTACTGGATGCTGGCAGTGCACCACAACATCATCTATTACCTGTTTGTGATCCACTACTTTGTTTATGTACTCGTTTCTGTCCTGCTCGCCTTCTTTGTCCGTTCAAAGACAAAAAACAAAAGGGTCCGCAAGCGGCTGGCCCTTCTCGGTGGATCTTACCTGGCCGGTGGCCTGCTTGGCTTCATAACAGACACCCTGTTTCTGTTCCTTGGCGTAGATTTTCCAAACATGGCCATCATCTGGATCGTGATCCTGTCCATCGGCATGCTTGTGGCCATGTACCGTTACGGTTTCCTCTCCATAATGCCGGTCAGGGAAGCTTTGGCTGCGCTGGAAAGCATGGCTGGATTCGTAATCTATCTGGATGATACCGGCAAGATCATCTGGGCCAATGCCAGTGCACTGAAGGCTCTGGGGACAAGCTCTATAGAGCAGGCCAGAAAAATGGACTATTCCAGCTTCCTGTCCCCGGAAATAACGGAACGCGCCAGAACAAATCCTGATATCCTCGGTGACCAGCGGGGTATCAGGGCCAGTCTTGGTCCGGAAAACATTCCGGTGAGCCTCCGGGTCCATCCCGTGGCCGGCGACGGAACCGGTGGCTTTGTACTCACCGCCATTGACCTGAGACCTGAATACGCCAGGGCTCATACCGAACGCAGACTGGCTGATGCCGGACTTATGCTCGACGAGTTCATATCAAGATCCCTGGATGGCATCGTCATCATCGATCCAGAAGGGTGTGTGGTAAGATGGAACGATCCCATGATCAGCATCACCGGCATACGTGCGGAAGAAGCCGTCGGCACCCCCTATTGGGACCTTCAGGCAAGTGTGGAACTGGACAGCAGCAAAGATGTCGGACAGATGCGCAGAACTCTCCAGGAAGTTGTGGATGGCCACCAGACTGACATGACGCACCGGATAGTCGAGAGGGAAATATGCAGAAGGGATGGAGCCAGACGCATTATACAAAGAGATGCCTTTACCATACCGATGGCCGATAAAACCGGCATAGCTATGATAGTACGGGATATGACTGATGACAGGCGCAGAGCCGAGGAGAACATAGGACGGATACGAAAGCTGGATCACGCCCAGAAAATGGAGGCCGTGGGAACCCTCAGCGGAGGAATTGCCCACGACTTCAACAACACCCTTGCGGGCATCATTGGTGCGGTATCCCTGATCAAACAGGAAATTGAAAGCGGTAGTTGCCGCGAAATCAAGGACATGGACAAGGAACTGGATATAATAGAACGGTCGGCAAACAGGGCAGCCTCG
>JAVEXH010000436.1:0-3021 GCA_034004175.1 Spirochaetia bacterium | reverse complement strand
ACCGACAAGGCCGCTATTTCTATGAGGCTGGCGGTACCGCTGAAGAACAGGATGGCTATGCCGAAAGGCAGGAAGACTTCGGGCAGAGCGGGCAGCAGAGCCTTGAAGGTTCCCGGAGCATCCGGATCAGAGGGTCGGGGTGAGGCGGATTTCCGATCCTTGACGGTGTACACAATGCCCGCTCCGGCTGTCACCGCGATGAACAACAGACCGGGCAGTATGCCACCCCGGAACAAGGCCAGTATATCCAGCGGTCGATCGGGACCATAGGAAAACTGGGCTGTCACCGCATAGATGATCACTGCCAGGCTGGGCGGGAACAACAGGCCTATGCTGCCGCTGGCTGTAAGCAGGCCCCGGGCTCGTTCCTCGCCGAGCCCTTCCGCCTGGATCAGGACCTTGGCCAGAAGAGGCCCCAAGGCAAGGATAGCCACGCCGCTTGAACCGGTAAAAATCGAGAAGAAGGCGCAGACTGTTACCGTTGCCACTACGGCCCCGCCGGACATGCGTCCGAAGGCCGCCCGGAAGAGGCTTACCAGGCGCTGGCCTGCACCTGTGCCAGCCAGCATGAAACCAGTCAGGGTAAACAAGGGTACCGCGGCAATCTGCGGGCTGCCAAGCAGACCATACGCCTCGGTCACTGCCAGTTCAATCAGGGAACCATCAGCAACGAAGAGGACCGCAGCCAGACCCAGGAACATGCCGAACATAGGCATGCCCATGAAGACTGACACCACAAAAAGGATGGCCAGCCCGCCGGACAGAAGCGAAAACACCGGCATGACGGACGCAACCAGCCAGTCCAGGGCTGGCAGGAAGAGTCCGAAGGAGAAGGCTATGTTGGCCACACTGGCACTGGCCAGGAAGGTCCCTGCCAGGACACCGACAAGGCTCACTGCCAGGGGAACCCCGCGCAGGCGGCGCAGATCCAGTACCATCATGCAGGCAAAACCGGCTGGCATGGACAGGGCCAGCAGCCAGAAGGGCACGAAGCCTGCCTTGTCACCAGGGGCAAAACCAAGCAGGGCAAAGGACAGAGTGGCCCAGACCATGGCAGCCTCGACCATCACCAGAGAGAAGGAAACCACTGTGGACCGTATGCGATGCCTGGTTTCGATACTGTGATGAGGTGTCTTGGTAAGTGAAAGATGATCGCCATCAAAGGAAGCCAAAATCGAGCCTATGAAGGCAAGTACGATGACAGACTGCACTGCAAGGGCAAGGCTGCCGGGAATGCCGAAACGGAACAGGCGCAGGGAAAAAAAGTTCAGGAAGGGCAACAGTACCGCAGTGGCCGCGAACAGGTAGCCCGCAAGATGCATGGCTGACCGGCTCATGCTGCGTGCCGGGCTATCTGTTTCCCGGCTATCGGAATCCAGCCCGGAAGCTGTCAATTCATCCAGAGCCATCAGGGAGTTTCCCTGGCGCTTATTACCCGGTCTACGGCGTCAACTACATCTTTGGAGAACATGGCAGCCACAAAACGGTCCCGGTTGGATACAAAGCTCTCGTACCACGCAGCCTTGTCGGCTTCTGTCGTTGTGACCACAGTCATGCCATCTGCCGACATGGCCCGTATCGCTGCCTCTTCCAGCCTGTCTATCTCTCTGGCCATGTCGGCCGAGAGTCTGTCGGCTGATTCCACCAGGAGCGGCCTTGTAGCTGCGGGAATGCGCTCCCAGCTACGGGCATTCATGATGATGGCACCTATGAAGGGCGAGACCTTGAAGTCCGTCATGTAGGGTATGTAGGTCTTCAGGAACGACCACTGCGCCTGGACCAGTGCCGGACTGAAAAGCAAGGCATCGATTGCGCCTGTGGCAATCTGGCCCACAAAGCCCTGACCGTCTACCTGTACGGGAATCGCTCCGACAGACTGAAGCATGCGGCTTATCTTGGTATCACCTGTCATGACCGCAACTTTCAGGCCTACCAGATCGGCAGGATTGGCAACAGGACGCCGAGAAAACATGCGTACCCAGCCTGAATAGGAATAAGCAACCAGTGAATAACCCTTTTCTGCCAGGCCTCTTCTGAAAGAGGGATCAAGTTCCTTCATGACCGCTCTCAATTCAGTCTCATCACGGACAAGGGAGGGTATACTGAGGGCCAGGATGTCATCATAGACCAGGGCCAGGCCGGTGCTGGCAAACACACCCATATCCAGCCCGAAGCGCATCTTCTGGATTATCTGGGCATCACTACCCTGGGTTCCGGCATAAACCGTCAGGTTCACCTTGCCACTGGATACACGCTTCCAATCCGCAGCCATCCGTTCAAGGCTCTGGCCCCAAGGGCTGTTGCGCGGCGTATCGATAGCCAGCTTGAGGTTGAGCGTTTGTCCATATGAAAATGTTGCGGCGAGTAATACCAGTATCAGCAGGGCTATGTTCCGGAGTTTCATGATCAGTAGTCTCCCATTTCAGTTTCGTCAAGGATAAGGAACAGTCGGTCGGCCGAGGCAAGAAGCCTCCTGGCATTGGCCTGGGCTATGACGTTTGCCAGACGGCTGTCCGGGTCAAGATCGATATCCACAGCCAGGGCCATACCAAGGGCTGCCTTGAAGGCTTCGTAATCCTGCAACTGGACAGCAACCGAAGACGCGTACGATACATGTGGTGAAGCCCGGAGGCCACCAGAGGCCGCCAAGGCTTTTTTATAGGCTTCTTCCGCCCGGTCCAAGCCCCCACCCATTTCGGCTGGCAGGGATGGTGCAAGGGATATCATCAGTTCATGCAGGGATCCCTTGTCCCAGTCTGGGTCAAGCTCAAAGGCCCGGTCAAGGATGGCGATGGCCGAGGCCAGATAGCGCGATACCTCCGGATCAAAAGGATCCAGGGAAAAAGCACCGAGCGCCGAAGCACTGGTCCAGTACATCAGGGGCACATCTTTTGATTTGAGCTTGGCCAATCCTTCATGGTTGCCTGCCAGCAGGGAGGCCATGAGATCTTTTACCCGCAAGTCGAGGGCTGAGGAGGCCCGCTGGAAACCGCGAAGGAACAAGGCCTTGGCCCGGGCATC
>JAVEXH010000435.1:0-3027 GCA_034004175.1 Spirochaetia bacterium | reverse complement strand
AATCATGCCGAAGAGTATGCCGAAAACCGCTCCACCTACCACTGGAAGCAGGATGCCTGCATATCGGGCGGTAAAGGCTATGGCAAGGCAGGCAAGGATCCCCGGCAACAGGTTCGGGGAAAACCAGGCCGGCTTCCCGGGAACTGAGTCAGAAGCAGCCAAGTCAGGTGTAGGGTTCATAGGTGGAGAGTATACCTGTCCGGGAAAAGAAGATCAAAGGTACTATTCAGGCCAATCCCAGCCCCTTGAGCAGCTTCAGCTTGGCTGACAGCTTGCCTCCACACAACACTTCAAGACGCCGGCGGAACTCGGCCCTGTCGCCGTTGGTTCCGGCAGGACAGCTACAGGTCACGCTGTCCCAACCCATCCGGACAGCCAGGCGCTTGATGCTTTCTTCCGGTACATAGGCCAGCGGGCGTATCAGAAGCAGTCCAAACTTCTCATAGCTTCGACACGGCTCCATGACAGGTCCGCTGCCATGGATTACCAGGTTCATCAGAGCTGTTGTGAGCACGTCATCAATATGATGCCCAAGTGCTATGGAACCGTAGCCTTCCTGCCTGGCATAGCTGGCCAGGGCTTCACGCCGCAGGGACGAGCAGCGGTAACAGCCAGAGACCACCTCTCCTGCCCCCAGCTCAGATTGACGAGCAGACTGGAACCCAGCCGGGGAGCCGACCTGGAGCGCGGACTGGACTGCCGCCGCCTCGATGCGGCCACGGATGCCAAAAAATATGAGGGGAATACCCCAATCCTCATAAAGCCGGGACAGCCTGTCTTCTGGCTTTTCATGCAGACCCGGCACAACCTCGGGACCTATGACAACCTTCAAGGCTCCCAGCTTCAGAGCCGGCCGCCCTCTCGTGGCCTCGTCCGCCGTCCTGGCCACCGTCCTGGCCGCCATCCTGGCCGCCAGCCTGGCGAGGAGCCAGCTCAGGGCCAGGGAATCCTTGCCACCCGATGCGCCGATCAAGATGCTGTCACCCTCCTGTATCATCGAATGATCATGGATGGCCTTGAGCATGGCTTTCTCGATGTTCATATCCGGGCGTCCATCTGGTTACCCGATTCATAGCGACGGAGGCCTGCCGAGAACAGGGAAATCACCAGCAGGATTGCCCTGCTTTCCTTTACCACCAGGTCATTGCCCTGAGACCGTACTGCACGAGTGAACGTATTACCGGCAAAATCCGCTTCCATTGTTGTCATGAGAGGCTCCCCCTTCAGGTATCATTTCACGGTAAAACGGGAAAAAGGGCAAGAACATGACGGAAGCGAAGAATGAGTCCGATGAAGGCTGGATCTGACCGTGGAGCCGAACCAAGCCTGAAAAGATGGGAACTGCAACCGCAATCCGATGAGCCGAAACCTGGTACTTCACGGCCGCCTATGGACCGCAAGGCTTTGGCCAGTTCGCACTCCAGGTTCCTTTCGGAGGCCACCGGCCACGACTCCAGACCACTGGCGTGGGGCGTAAGGTAATCGAGGTGCCAGTGTCTGGTCTTTCTGGTCTTCCGCAGATGCCTTGCCATTCTGGAAGACAGGCCCCGCTGAGCCGAACCGGCATAGGCATACCAGCCGGCCTCGAATTCAATTGGGCCAAGGGCACCTACGGCAACTGTTGCCGGCTCGGCGAGTTGCAGGGTTATCAGATAGGAGCCCCGGTCCTGGCCAGCCAGGCTGCCGTATGAGAGGTCCACCGGAACCTCATCGCGGGCCAGGGTGGCAAGGCCATTCTCACCAAGATGTATTTCAGCAGCCCTGACATCAATGGCGGCGGCTGCCCGGGAGAGGGCTACGGCGAACGCCGGGTCGGTATGCAAGTTGGGCACGAGCCTCTGGGGGTGGCCGTGGGCTATCATGAACAGCACATGGCAGTGGTAACCCTGTCCGGCAAGCAGGACAAGCTCATCCAGATGCCGGCTGGCCCGCAGACTCGGAGCATCGGGAAACATGGCAACTTCATGTTCAACAAGGGAACATGACTTCACTTCCACCAGATGTCGCATGCCATCCCTATCCACAACCATGAAATCAAAGCGAAAGCTTCCGATAAAAAACTCCGGTACGATCTGTCTGGCTTCGGGAAACATCCACGGAAAAACCAGGGCTTGCGCTGCCTTGTTCATGCGAACCGGGGCAAGGCAAACCACCGAGCCATGGTAGCGCAGGGCCGCGGCAGTCCAGAGGGTCTTCGGAGCAGGGCTGCCTGGAACTGGAACAACCTGACGCTTTTCAAGAAACAGTTCAGCGCCCGGCAGGCAAAACTCGAGCATGCGGCCAGGATTCGGACAATGGCAGGGAACAAGACCATTCCGGTGATGAACCTGTTGATCAGCACTGCTCGTAGAGCTTCCTTCAGACCTCGGGCGGGCAAGCATCAGGAAGCGGTTGGGCCGGCTTACAAACAAGGCTTCCTGATCCGGGTTGAACAGCCTTACTGATTGACTCATGGCATATCCTGCTCTCAAGGATTACTGGCAACTTGCACCCTCATGGATGTTCCTATAGGATAAACCAGATCCCCATTCCGGGGACAGAGCCTGCATGAATGGAGTTGCGTGTGGATGTTCGGGTCCGGGCCAAACCGGCGGACGATTTGGTGGTTTCACGATTGATACAGCAGACCACCTACTGGAGTCGCATCAAACAGAATCTCGGCTGGGTCCCTGTTGCCTACGATCTGGAGGCTGATGGCTCGCCAGTGGGAGACCTGCTTGTACTGATGAAGGATCTGGGCGGGGGGCAGACCATGGCCTATGCGCCGTATGGTCCCGAGGGTTTGCCTGACGACGAACGACGGGGTGAATATCTGGCAGCCTTGTCTACCGAACTGGAACCACATCTTGGACCAGGTTGTGTACTTACCCGGTGGGACCTGCCCTGGGAATCTCCCTATGCACGGGATCCTGACCGCTACGACGAGAAGGGCAACTGGCTGGGTCCACCGGAGTCACGATTGCGTGAGCTGCGAATGAACTGGGGAGTGCAGAAATCCGGCCTGCGCAAGGCTCCGGGAGATCTGCT
>JAVEXH010000026.1:0-14058 GCA_034004175.1 Spirochaetia bacterium | reverse complement strand
GGCCTGCGGCTTTGATGTCTTTGCTGTTGACGCCGGGGTGGACGGCGACTTCCCTGCCTGGCCGGTCAAGGGACAGGCACAGCCCGATGGCTCCAGGGCCCCCGGTTTCTTCCCGATGAAGGCCGTCAGAGGCACCAGGAATTTTGCCACAGAGCCGGCCATGAGCCCCCAGGAATTCCAGACCTGCCTGGACAACGGTGCCAGACTGGCCGACTTTGCCGCAGCCGAAGGCTACGATATCGTTGCCATCGGGGACATGGGCATAGGCAACACCACCAGCGCTGCTGCCATCCTGGTGGCCCTTGGCTTTGACCCCGACCAGATGATAGACCGTGGCACCGGCATAGACGACGCCATGCTGGCCCTGAAGCACAAGGTGGTGGTGGACGCTGTGAAGGCCCGCGGCCCCTTCGGATCCGGCAAGGTGGCTGATACCGGCACCGGCAAGACCGCCGGGGGTGGCCAACCCGGAGGCCACGGCTTGGGCGCCGGCCTGTCCGGCTCCGAGGAGGCTTTGCGCATAGGCGCCTCCTTTGCAGGCCCGGAGCAGGCCACGGCGGCTGGGCTGATCCTTGGCCTGCGCGGCAAAGGCATAGCCTGCATTCTGGACGGTTTCCCGGTAACCGCTGCGGGAGCCCTGGCCTGGCGGATCGATCCTTCGGTACAGCGTTTCCTGTTTGCCGGGCACCAGTCCAGGGTAAAAGGCCACAGGCCGGTTCTGGATGCCATGGGGCTTGAACCGGCTGTCTGTCTGGATATGCGCCTGGGAGAAGGCACCGGAGCGGTCATCGGCGGCTTCATGGTAGAGCTTGGCGCAAAGATTGCGAACGAGATGGCTACCTTCTCGGGCATGGCCATCACACGGGCCACAGCCGACGAAAAGGACTTCTGACCCCATGGCGCTAGAAGGGGGCCGATCCTTCCACGGCGGCGATACTGCCGGGCTGGCCGCGGCCTCCGGCCTGCCCTTCCGGAACATCCTGGATGCCAGTGCCAACATCAATCCACTTGGCCCCCCGGACTGGCTGGATGCCGCCTTTGCCGAAGGCCGCAGGGCCAGCGGACGCTATCCCGACCCGGCCTGCAGGGAGCTCCGGGCAGCAGCCTCAGAAGCCCTTGGTGTCCCGGCTGACTGCCTGGTTTTCGGCAACGGTGCAGATGAACTGATGTTCGCCCTGGCACGGGCTTTGAACCGTACCGGCATCCACCATGGCCCCGCCTTCACCACCCCTCACACCACCAACCCGGCTACATCCCATAGCACCACCCTGGCCACCAACCCATCGCCCGTTCACATCATCGAAGCCCCATCTTATGCGTCCTATCGCGATGCAGCCCTGGACTCAACGGGGACAGAGCCCAGGACCATTCCAGCCCGGCTGCCACCACCAGTTGCGGCTTCCGGGCCCAACCCGGCTTTAGCTGCCACATCACAGCCAACAACCCCATCAGATTACCAACGCTGGTCCACGGCTCTGGACAGCTCCCCTCCAGGTTCCATCCTGTGGGTAGGAGCGCCAAACAACCCTACCGGACTCATGCCGGAAGGATATCCGGACATAGTGATGAGGCTTGCACAGGATCTCCCTGACCGTTTTGTCCTGTGCGACGAGGCCTTCATCGAGTTTGCAGCTGGGGCTGAACCAGGCGGTGCAAGCCAGGCGGCGGCCAGCTTGCCGAACCTTGTCGTAATCCGGTCCATGACCAAATTCTGGGCCGTCCCCGGGCTGCGTGCCGGTTACGTGATCTGTCATCCGCAACTCGCAGGGAAGCTGCGTGCTGCCCTGCCCAACTGGCCCCTCAACTGCGTAGCCGAAGCCTTTGCCCGACAGGCCTTCACCGACCCACAGGCCGGAAAACGCCGGGATGAAACCAGGAAGCTGGTCACGGCAGAGCGGGCACGCACAGCCGCCGCCCTGGCTGCCTTGCCCGGACTGGATGTACGGGAATCTTCAGTCAACTTTTACCTTGTGCACATGCGGGAAGAAAAACGGATACATAACCACAAGGATAGCCAGGTGCAGAACAGGATGGATCACCAGTCAGTAGGCATGACTGGTGAAACCCTTGCCGATGCAATGGCCGCCAGGGGCATAGGACTCAGGCGCTGTGCTTCCTTCCCGAATCTGGGGCCGGACTGGCTCAGGATAGCTGTCAGGCGCCCGGAGGAGAATGACAGGATCATACAGGCATTGAAAGAGATTCTTTATGGCCAGGAAACATCAGGCCCGGCAGATACTGGACCTGGGGTTGGGCCAGGGACTGGATCTGGCTTTGTCCCATTTGACCATGTACGCATAAATGGTCAAATAGCCCCCACCTCTGCCTTTGCCCCCACCTCTGCCTTTGCCTCCGTCTCTGCACCCCCCCTCGCCCGTACCCGCCCCCCTGCCCTCATGATCCAGGGTTGTTCGTCGGGAGCAGGCAAGAGTCTGATCACCGCAGCCTTCTGCAGGAACTTCAGGGACAAGGGTTACGACGTGGCGCCATACAAGGCCCAGAACATGTCCCTGAACTCGGCAGTAACCCTGGACGGCCTGGAACTTGGCCGCGCCCAGGCAGTGCAGTCCGCGGCCTGCGGGCTGGAACCGGATGTGCGCATGAACCCGGTACTTCTCAAACCTGAAAGCGACAGGGGTTCCCAGATAGTCCTGATGGGAAAACCCTATGCCAGTCTCTCGGCCCGGGAATACTATGAGTTGCACGCCCACATGAAGCAGACTGCCCGTGACGCCTACGACAGCCTGGCTGCCGAGCATCAGCTGATGATCCTGGAAGGCGCGGGAAGTCCGGGGGAGATCAACCTGAAAAGCCGTGACTTCGTGAACATGGGAGCTGCCCGCCACGCAGGAGCACGGGTCATTCTGGTTGGAGACATAGACCGCGGCGGCGTCTTTGCATCCTTCATTGGACACGTGGCCACCTTTGCCCCGGACGAACTGGAGCTGCTGTCCGGCTTTCTGGTGAACAAGTTCCGGGGCGACCCTGCCCTCCTGGGCAATGCCTTTGCCATGACCGAGGAGCGTACCGGCTATCCGGTGCTTGGCTGTGTTCCCATGGTGCGGGATCTGGTCATAGCAGACGAAGACGAAACAGTGGTCAAGACGGCAAACCGCCCTGACGCGGAACTGCGCATTGCCGTACCCAGACTGAAACGCGTTTCAAATTTCACCGACTTCGATGCCTTTGCAGCGGAACCCGACGTGGCCATGATCCCTGTGTTGCAAGGCGACGAATTGTCGACTGGCAACTGGGATGCAGTGATCATACCTGGCACCAAGTCAACTGCGGCCGACCTGGGCTGGCTCAGGCAGTCCGGTCTGGCAGCCGCCATACAATCATACGCCACACAGGGAGGTACCGTGGTTGGTATCTGCGGCGGCTTCCAGATGCTGGGAGACTGGCTGCTTGACCCGGACGGGGTGGAATCGACCACTGCACGCCTGCCCGGCCTTGGCCTCTTGCCCTTGTCCAGCACCTTCGGGCGTGACAAGCGGCTGGCCAGGGTTGAAGCCACATGGCTGGCTGATGGAACCCGGCTGAAAGGCTACGAGATCCATCATGGCATGACATTTCCTTCGGATCGGCCCCTGCAGTCAGGCGGGATGAAGGTTGTGGCCAGAAGCACCACAGCCGAAGCACTGGGCTACGGTTCCGGCAGGGTCTGGGGCAGTTACATCCATGGCATTTTCGACGCGGATGGTTTCAGGCGGAACTTCCTCAATGAACTGCGATTCCGCAAAGGCTTGCCGCCCCTACCAGTCCATCAAGCACCGAATCTGGACGATGAGCTGGACAGGCTGGCTGAGGCAGTACGAACAAATGTCGATCTTGCACGCATAGAAAAGGAACTGGGCTTGTGAGCAATCCATGGCTGTCCATGAATACTCCCTGCTTGTCTGACTGTCATGTCTGGCTCCTGGATGGAACCATCCGGACAGCCCTGGTCATAGGTCTTGCGCTGCTGGTGGATGCCCTGATAGGCGATCCGGTGTTCACCTGGCATCCAGTCCGGCTGATCGGCAGGTTGGCAGAAGCCATGGAAGCATCCACCAGGCGCCTGTCAGGCTGCCCTGTCCCTGCAGACACTGTCCATGCAAACGGAACGGCAGGCCTTGATCACACCTTTCCGGCAAGGGCAACGGTGGAAGCCAGGGCCGTCGCCGCCGGAGCGATCGCATGGATGCTGACTTTCGGCCTGACTGCCGGACTGGCAATCGCGGCCTCCTGGCTGGCAGGAATGGTCCACCCGGTTTTAGGGCTGGTCATTGATGCCGCTCTTGTCTGGGCCTCCGTTGCACCCGGAGACCTTGCTGCCCACGCCCTGCGGGTAAAACAGGCCCTGGAGCGTGACCGGCGTGAACATGCTGCGGCCAGCCAGGAGAATGGTGCCGGTCATCCACTCTCCACCACGGATGCCCCTGTCCGGGAACCTGCCCGTGGCCGGGTGGCGGTTGCCATGATCGTAGGTCGGGATGTCTCGGTACTGGATGAAACTGGGGTAGCCAGAGCCTGCATCGAAAGCGTGGCCGAGAGTTCCATAGACGGAGCAGCGGCGCCAATTTTCTGGGCAGCCTTGCTTGGCCCCTGGGCTGCCCTTGCCTACCGCAGTGTGAACACAATGGACTCCATGTTCGGTCACCGGAATGCCAGGTATTTATCTTTCGGTCTGGTGGCAGCCAGGGCAGACGATGGTGCCAACTGGCTGCCTGCCCGGCTTTCATCGATCCTGGCCTGCCTGGTCTCACCCACCGCTGGCGGAAGCATCCGTGGAGCCTGTGCTACGTTCTTCAAGTATCGACTCTCCCATGCCAGCCCGAATGCAGGCCACCCCGAGTCCGCCTATGCCGGTGCCTTCGGCCTGCGCCTGGGTGGCCCGGTCAGTTATCCCGAAGGCCTGGCAGTTAAACCATGGATGAACCCAGAAGGCCGCGAAGCAACCATCGAGGACATACAGAAGTCGGTCAGCCTGATGTACATACAGACTCTTGTGTCCACCTTGGCCTTCCTGGCCTGCAGGTTTGCCCTGAGCATGCTTTTTCAAAACATGCAGACAAACCTATAGACAACAATCCATGATTTCCCCGATTATGGACAGGTTGTCATTTGTATCATGAATAAAATAAATCAGGCAGTTTCTACTATTTCCAGGAGGTCTTGGATGAAGACAAAGCGGCAGACAACTATCCGCGCAAAGCTCATACTCTTTCTTGGTACAGCCCTTGGACTGGTCTTTGCCCTCAGTGGCTACCTGGTGGTCAGCGGCGTCTTCTCCCAGAACAAGGCAGATGCCAGGCTCTATATGGAAAGCCTGTCCAGGGAGTATGCCAACAAGGTAGACACCATTCTCGAACGACCACTGGATACAGCCAGAACCCTGGCCGGTGCCATGGCCGCTTACCCTGCCATACCGGCGGAGAACCGGCGAACGGCATACATGAACATCCTGAAGTCCTCCCTGGTCGCCAATCCAAGCTTCATAGGAGTGTGGACCCTCTGGGAACCAGATACGCTGGAAGGCGAAGATGCCCAGTATGCAGGATACCAGGACCTCGGAAGCGATACCCAGGGTCATTTCACCCCTTATTTTGTCCGGAACGGCCCTGGCGTCATACTGCAGGTACCCGAAGCAGCCAATGGCTATGAGGCGCCCTACTACCAGATCCCCCGGAATACCAGAAAAGAACACCTTTCGGAACCCTATCTTTACCAGATACAGGGGAAGGACGTGTTCATGCTGTCCACCGTGGCCCCCATCATAGTACAGGGCAGGTTCCTGGGCGTCGTCGGTATCGATCTGAGCACCGATACCGTGGAAAAGGAACTGGGTAAACTTTCATTGTACGATTCTGGCTTCGGCAGGCTCATATCCAATCAAGGCATCGTTGTTTCCCATAACGACCCGTCACGCATCGGTAAACTGGCACCGGAATGGAGCGGCGATGAACGGACAGACATCATGTCCGCCCTCGAGTCCGGACAATCCTTTACCCGCATCAGTTACTCCATTGCCCTGGAACGTAATACCCTGAAAAGTTTTGTACCCATTGTCGTTGGTGACATTACAGCTCCATGGATGTACGGGACAGTGGTCCCTGAAGAAGAAACCTATGCCGGTGTCATCGGGATGCTGCTGACCAACATCATGATCCTGTCCACAGGCTTCATTCTTGTAATCGTGGCAATCTGGCTGCTGGCCGGCAAGCTGCTCAAACCGCTGCAGACAACACGGCTGGCCCTGCAGGAGATAGCCCAGGGCGAGGGTGACCTGACCAAGACCCTCGTCATCCGTTCCAGGGATGAAATGGGCAATCTTGCCGACAGCTTCAACACCTTTGTTTCGAATCTGGGCACGCTGATAGCCGGAATCCGGGATGAACTGGCACGGTTGCAGGGCCTGGGTACAGAACTTGCCGGCACCATGGATCAGACCTCGGCAGCAATCATCCAGATAAACAGCAACATCGAGAGTGTTGGGAAGTCCTTCAGCCAGCAGCATGGTGCCGTCTCCGAAGTCAGTTCCACTGTTGAAGAGATAGTAGGCAACATTGCCAGCCTCAACCGCCTGGTAGAAGAGCAGACCAGCCATCTTGGAACCAGCGCATCGGCGGTGGAACAGATGGTTGCCAACATGCAGTCCATCACCAAAAACGTGGACATCAGCATGACCGCTTTCACTACCCTGCAGGATGTATCCGAGCAGGGCTATGACCGGCTTTCAGCAGTCACCGAGACCATAGGCCATATCGCCACCCAATCCAGGGGGCTGGAAGAGACAAACGATGTCATCAAGTCCATCGCTTCCCAGACCAACCTGCTGGCCATGAACGCTGCCATCGAAGCTGCCCATGCAGGCGATGCGGGACGGGGTTTCGCGGTGGTTGCCGACGAGATACGCAAGCTGGCCGAGGATACTGCAGCCCGATCAAAAGATATTTCCGAAGTCCTCCAGGCTTTGACCGATCTCATACAGTCGGCGGTGGATCTTTCATCCGATGCCGGCCATTCCTTTGAATCGGTCCGTTCGTCTGTACAGGAAGTGAACACCAGACAGCGTGACATCCGCAACGCTGTTGAAGAGCAGAGTGAAGGCAACCAACTGGTCCTGGACAGCGTGGAACGGCTCCGGAGGATAAGTGCGGAGGTTGAATCCGGTTCCCAGGAAATGTCCACCGGGAGCAATGCCATCCTGCGCTCGGTACACACCCTGGCAGATGCTACCGGCGAGATACAACGTGCCATGGACGAGATCAGCAGTGGTACTGCGGATATCAACCACTCCGTGATGCAGGTGGCAGAGCTGAGCAAGCGCACCATGACAGGCATCGAGACAGTGGAGGCTTCCGTCCACCGCTTCAAGGTTAAATGACCGCAGCCATACGATAGTCAGGCCTTACAAGACAGCCGCTGCCTTGTGGCTGTCTTGTAGGGTCCGGCTCCGGCTCTCAGCCCAGTTTGTAGACCCCTATCATGGCCTCGAGATTGTCAACCGCGGCAAAGTTGCTGCGCATGTCCTCATCAAGGTTGCGGTTAAGGTTCAGCACGTCCTTCACACCGGCCAACAGTGCTTCTGTCTCTCCCTTGAGGGCCTGGGTGCTGTCCTCAAGCTTGCGGATGGATGCCTGGATGCGTTCCTGCTCGTGCAATTGCGATTCCGCAGCTTTCTCCACCCGCTGGCTTATGACCAGGAGATCCTGCAGCCCTGCCATGGTTTCCCTGGCGTCATTGGAATGCCTGTCGAAGGAGACAGCCTGGGCACTCAGCTTGCCACCGGCAACCTGGATGCGCTCCCCCAGAGCCCTGAAACTGCCGGTAAGTTCTTCTATGCTCCTGACGCCTGCACTGTTCTTCTCCTGCATCGCCTGTATCTGCTTGATGATGTCTGCTGCCGAACTGGTTGATGATTCGGACAGATTCCGGATCTCTTCCGCCACTACCGCAAAGCCCTTGCCTGCGCTGCCTGCATGAGCCGCCTCTATGGAGGCGTTCATGGCCAGCAAGTTGGAACGGTCGGCTACGTCGGAAATGACCGATACGATTTCACTCACCCTCCTGCCCATTTCCACGGTTTCCAGGGCGGATTGTTTTGTCTTGTCCACCTCGGACCCGGCATCACGGAGGGCAGCATCCAGTTCCATGAAGAAGCTCTGTATCTCTGCCGACTCGCGGTTGGCCGCCTCGAAGGCCTCGAGGAAAACTCTGGTCCTGGACAGGATCCCGGAGGCCGAGGCACTCTGCTCCTTGGCGCTGCGGTAGGACTCGGCCAGTACGCCGGTCAGCTCTTCCACACTGCGGGCAACCCCGTCAATTTCACGGGATTCATCATCGGTACCGTTTTCTACCCGTTTCAGGGAAGCACTCAGTTCTTCGGCCTTCATCCTCGTTTCTTCAAGGAGGCCACCAGCCTCCCGGGATGATGCATAGACCCGCCTGGACAACTCCTTTACCTCCCCGAAGGTACAGGCAAGTTTGTCCATCAACTCGTTTATGCCACCAGCAAGGTGGCCAAGATCGTCATTGCAGGTGATATGGATGCGACGTGACAGATCCATCCCCTGGCCTTTTACCGCAAGCTGTTCGCGCAGGAGTGTGACATTCCGGTAAATCTCGAAGACAAACACCGAGAAGATGACAATGCTCGATGCCAGCAGGCCTATGAAAACGATGAGTACCTTGCGAAGATTGACCAGATACACAAGCTTGGCTTCTGTTTCCACAGCATCGGCCAAGGCGGCCAGAGCCGGTCCGTCCAGCCCGGCGCCGCCAGCCTGGGCCACCGAAGCCCGCAGCAGGGCTACCGGAACCTGGCCGTTGGCCTTGCTCAGATTGAAATAGGCAATGCCGCTGAAGGCTATGATGAACACGAACAGAACCACGCTCGGCACTACCAGTCGCCGCCGCATGGACCGGAACTTCTGGAACTTGTTCAGTTGCTCAAGGGACAGTATACCCAGCTTCACCTTCACCCGTATGAAGACAATATTCAGGAGGCGTTCGGTGAGCATCCCATTCAGTACACCGAAACTGGCAGCCCCCACCACCCGTGAGATTACCTGGTCCATGGAGGGCAAGGCATGCCTTGCCATATCCACTGCTACGTTCAGACCATAGGCTGCCAGATAGGAAAATGTGCCGAAGAAGAACAGGAAGGTCGGAATGCTGTTCATGGCACGTCCGGCCTTCCGGAAATCCGCCTCTGCAACTGTGCCGTTGTTTTCAAGTGTCCGAAGTGCCCTCTCGGTGGGACGATACACCATATAGACCACGGAACTGCAGATTACGTCAGCCAGAAGGCCAACCACCAGCATCCGTTTCAGGAAGGAGGTAGTCGTAGGACCATCGTAGTTGAGAGCCAGTGGCAGCAGCAGGCAATACAGGGCTATGCAGAGGATGACACTCAGAAAACAATAGCCTATTACCCGGACCGTGGTTTTTGAAACAGACTTCATGGGGCTTAGTATCGTTCAGCCACACCTATCCACGCAAGGCTGTTATCCTGAGTTTTTCCCTGGCGTTCATGGCCAGGCGTCTTGCTTCAGCTGCGGTGGATGCAAGGGCTGTCAGGTGGCCCATCTTGCGGAACGGCCTCACCTGGCGTTTGCCATAGAGGTGAACCGACACGCCTGGCACACCAAGAGCTTGTTCCAGCCCGCCGTAAACCGGTTCGCCATCGGCTCCGGCCTCACCCAGGAGGTTCACCATCATCGCCGGTCTCAGCATCTCCGTCGACCCCAAGGGATACCCGGCAAGAATGCGGTAGTACTGCATGAACTGGCTCGTGGCACAGGCTTCCATGGTGACATGGCCCGAGTTGTGCGGCCTCGGGGCTATCTCGTTCACCAGAAGGGCTCCATCCTTTGTCAGGAACAGCTCGACGCCAAAGACCCCGGCCGCCCCTGCGGTGGCGCTGCCGCGCCCGGCGGCATCCCTGCGCGCAGCGGCATCCAAAGCAGCCACCGCCTCCAGGGCAAGCCTTTCGGCTTCAAAGCGCACAGCCTCCGGTTCGTCAGCGGGCATCAGTACCGAGTCACAGAGATTTACCCGGGGGTCAAAAACCATCTCCACACAAGGATAGGCAGCCGTGTTGCCCGCAAGGTCACGGACCACCACCACCGCCAACTCCTTGGCAAAGTCAACCTGGGTCTCCACGAAGCCAGGAGCTACCAGCAAGCGGCCTCCCACAGCCGGAGGGGCTGCATCTGCCTGGCCAGCTACATCTGCCTGGCTGGCAGCATCCGCCCGGTTGCGTATCACGGCTACGCCCCTGCCGTCGTAGCCCCCACGGCGGGCCTTCTGCACCACCGGGAAGCCCCCAGATACATCTGTCCCATCAGGTAGCCTGGCAGCAGCGGCCATGAGCCCGGCGCTCGTTGCCGGTTCTTCGCCGTTGCCTATCAAAGCCCAGGGGGCCGTCGGAATCCCTGCCTCATCCATCAGACGCTTCTGCGCAACCTTGTCCTGGATTATGGCCAGCACGCCGGCCCCGGGGATCACCGGCTTGCCCCCAGCCTCGACTTCGTAAAGAGCCGCCACATTTACATGCTCTATCTCGTAGGAAAGTACATCCACCCGGTCAGCCAGCTCCAGCACGGCATCCCGGTCCATCAGGTCACCGATCAGGGTCTCGTCGGCCAGATCGGCTGCCGGCGCCGGATACTCAGGCGACAGTACCTCTATGTGGCAGAGCAGGGCCCGGGCTTCTTCTATGGTCATGCGCCCCAATTGGCCACCACCAAGTATTCCAATCTTTTTCATGAAGCTTCCGGCTCATCCAGATCAGCCTCATCCAGATCAGCTTCATTCCGGTCTGCCCCGTCGGCAGCAAGCATTTCCGGCTCCTCATAGTCATCTGAGCCATCATCATCAACAGGGTCTGGATCAGGTGTATATTTTGCCTTGGGATTGGGAATACGGGGGCCACCCATGTCGGGGTTGCGCACCAGGTCCCGGGGCTTGGAACCCTGGGCCTTGCCCACGATGCCCTTTTCCTCCATCAGCTCCACAATGCGGGCCGCCCGGTTGTAGCCTATCTTCAGCTTCCGCTGCAGGAAGGATGCACTGGCCTTGCCCTGGGACAACACGATTTCAAGGGCTTTCTCGAACAGCGGATCGTCCTCGTCCTCGTCGAACAGGGAAGGGCCATCATCTTCCTCATCCTCGTCTATGAACATCTCGTCGTCTATGTAGTCCGGTTCACCGAGGGTTTTTACGTGGGCTACCACGCGCTCCACCTCTTCCTCGGACACGAAGGCACCTTGCATGCGTATCGGGAAGGCGTCGGTGGCGCTGGAATACAGCATGTCGCCCCGGCCCAGGAGCTTCTCGGCCCCCACCATGTCTATGATGATGCGGGAATCGAACTTGCCGGCCACCATGAAGGCTATGCGGCTAGGGATGTTGGCCTTTATCAGACCGGTTATCACATCGATGCTCGGCCTCTGGGTCGCCAGCACGAGATGTATGCCCACCGCCCGGGACATCGCGGCAAGCCGCGCCAGGGTAGACTCCAGTTCCTTGCCGGTGGTGGCCATCAGGTCGGCAAACTCGTCTATGATGACCACTATGTACGGCAGCTTGTCGGTGGCCATGTTCTTCTCGGTTATCTTGCGGTTGTACGACCGGATGTCGCGCACGCCCATGGCATCCAGCAGGCTGTAGCGCCGTTCCATTTCGCAGATGCAGTACTGCAGGGCCTGGAAGGCCTTCTTGGGCTCGGTTATCACCGGCGTAAGGAGATGCGGGATGCCGTTGTACAGCTTCAGTTCCACTATCTTGGGGTCTATCAGTATCAGCTTCACTTCATTGAACGACCGCTTGTACAGGATGGACAGGATGATGGAGTTAACACAGACAGACTTGCCTGAACCCGTGGCCCCCGCTATCAGCAGATGCGGCGTCTGGGTAAGCTCTACCACCTGCACATCGCCGCTTATGTCCTTGCCAAGCACCACCGGCACTTCCATCTTTGCGGACTTGAAGACCTCGTTCTCCACTATCTCCTTGAACGACACGATGGCCCTGCGCTCGTTGGGCACCTCTATGCCCACCGCGTGCTTGCCGGGAATGGGTGCCACGATACGCACACTCGAAGCTGCCAGGCGCAGGGCAATGTTGTCCGAAAGGGTGGCTATCTTGGACAAGCGGACACCGGGAGCAGGCAGTATCTCGAACATGGTGATGACCGGGCCCTTGCGTATGCCTGTCACCTCGGCCTGGATATTGAACTCCTTCAGCGTCTCCTTGAGGACCTCGCCTGCATGCCTGGTCTTCTCATCTATGATCCAGTACTGACCATCGGGATAGGCGGTCAGGATGCCTTCCGTGGGCAACGTGTACGGGACAAGTGGCTTGGCCAGCCGCCTGGTGGATGGAGCCGGCAGGCCGGCAAGGTTTGCTCCCGTCGCTTTCTTTGCCACTGCCGTATCGGGATAACCCGGCTTGCGGGGGGAACCTGCCTCACGCAGGGCCTCTGTGTGGGTTCCATCGGCAAAGACCTCGACCTTGGGCAGCAGCGCTCCCCGTCCGGATCGAGCTGGAGCAGCAAAACCTGCGACAGCTTCTTCACCAGTCTCTTCAGCAGACTCTTCACCCGGCTCATCCCAAAAACCGGCGTCCGTAGCTGGATCGGAAACGGATTCACTGGAACCACCAGTGGACTGGCCTCTGTCATGCTGTGTTCTACGGCCAAAAAGCACCGGTATCGGTTCGTCATCCACCGGCAGAATTCCGGCTTCATCTCCCAGAAGACCAGCTTCATCTTCCAGAAGACCAGCCTCCTCTTCCAGCAGTTCGGCTTCCTCTTCCAGAAGTTCTGCATCCACTTCAAGATGTCCAGCATCGTCACCTTGAGGCGCGGCTGGAGGCCTGGGGTGACCAAGGGAGCTCAGGTTCAGGGCGGGGGGCAAAGGTGGCAGCCTGAATCCGGCAACTCTGTTCCCATCATCAACGGTGTCATGATCATCGCTCGCTGGATCATCGTCTGTCAGACCATGGCGTGGCACACCATCTTCTGATGACACATGCGTCGACTCGGATTCCACAAAAAGAGATTCCTCGGGCATCGCGGTTGTAGATCCGGATACTGGTTCCTGGGCTGTGGAACCGGATTCCGGCTTCATCAACCTGAAAAGGCGAATCCGGAGGGCCAGTATCAAAATACATAAAGCAAGAACAAGTATGCCGAGCAGAACAACAGTCAACAGCTTACTCAGGGACATCGACCCGGAAACAGTTGAATCAAGGAGGGCGGCATCCAGAACCCTGGCCAGATACACTGTCACCGCGAAGGGCACCAGACTGGCCAGGAGCACAAACAGCAGATCCCGTCTGAAACCAGGCAAGAATACTATGATCGCCGCCATCCACAGGTAACCAGGGAGGAAGAAGGCAGACCAGGAAAGGCCCTCGAGCAGGAAGGTCGAGACAGACCCCGCCAGAGTCAAGGCCACTTCCCCGGCTGATGCCCCAAGCAGGCTACCAACCAGACCCATGAACAGGGCAAGGCCACCCGCAACGAGGACAGCTCCGGAAACGGGAACGAGCCAATTGTTTGTCATGCTGAATTTCAAGGCAGGCTCTCCATGTCGGTGGAATCGCGCACGGCCGGTTCCGGCGCCTTGGGGAGATTTCCCCCCTCTATACTCTATCGGCGCGGAATGAGTACGACCAAAGACCTGTCCAGCCGGCTAGTCACATTCCTGGTTACAACAGGAAAAGGCCCAGCACGCCTGCTGGAACCAGATAGACTGCAAACCATGCCAGCTTGCCCTTGCGGACTATCGGCATGAGCAGCATCAGAGCCAGCACACCAGCGGCAAAGGCTGCCAGTGAACCTGCCAACAACGGTAGAGTTGCAACAGTGCCTGCCAACTCACCGATATCCTTCAGTTTCAGGATCAGGGCGCCGGCAATGGCGGGTATCACCAGCAGGAAGGCAAACTCTCCTGCCTCCTCGCGCTTCAGGCCAGCGGCAAGGCCGGCACTGATGGTTATGCCCGAACGGCTGATGCCAGGAAACACGCCAAGCCCCTGGGCAATTCCCACCAGAATACCCTGTTT